>JAYVRC010000292.1:0-7297 GCA_043776615.1 Sphingobacteriia bacterium | reverse complement strand
TTAATCCTTTATTGGTAAGAGATGAAATGAATAAATGGGGAATTCCAACTGGAAGTTCTTTGCTAATTGCTTCTTTTAATTCTTTATCCAACATATCAGCTTTACTTACTGCTATAATAAAATCTTTCTGCAACATTTCTTCGTTATATGATTTCAATTCTTGACGCAGTATCTCAAACTCTTTTTTATGATCGGTACTATCAGCAGGTATTAAAAATAATAAAACCGAGTTGCGTTCTATATGTCGCAAAAAACGATGCCCTAATCCTTTTCCCTCTGCCGCACCCTCTATAATTCCTGGTAAATCTGCAATACAAAACGATTGTTGATCGCGGTATTCTACCATTCCTAATTGAGGTATCAATGTAGTAAATGCGTAATTAGCAATTTTTGGTTTAGCAGCAGTTATTACAGAAAGTAAAGTTGATTTTCCAGCATTGGGAAATCCAACCAAACCAACGTCTGCCAATACTTTCAGCTCAATATTTTTCCATCCTTCAATTCCTGCTTCACCTGGTTGTGCGTGTTCGGGAACTTGATTGGTGGGTGTTGCAAAATTGCTATTACCTAAACCTCCTCTTCCTCCTTTCATCCAAATAAATTCCTGACCATCTTCTAATATTTCTGCTTCTTTATTTCCTGTTTCTTCATCTCTTGCAATTGTGCCCAATGGTACATCTATATAAATGTCTTTTCCATCTTTACCTGTACAATTATTCTTACTCCCATTCTCCCCATTCTCTGCCAATACATTTTTATAGTAACGCAAATGTAACAGCGTCCATAAATTACTATTGCCCCTTAAAATAATATGACCACCACGGCCCCCATCACCACCATCAGGCCCACCCATAGCTGTTAACTTATTGCGCATGAAATGCCTTACCCCAGCGCCACCGTGGCCGCTTCGTGCAAAAATTCTAATGTAATCAATGAAATTATTCCTTTCCGACATATTGCAAAGATACAAAAATGAAAATTGGTCTATTTTTTTAACTGATTCCAGGTTTCAAGTAATATTTCTTGAGAAGGTTGATTTTGTGGAACCTCATTAAGAGGAGTAGCTTCTTTCCAATATTTTTTCATCTCTTCTGGTAATGATTGATACAATAATGTTCCTCTGGTTTTCCAAGCAATCATATCATCGGATACCTCTTTTATTTTCTTAGCTGGATTTCCTGCCATTAAACTTCTTCCTTCAATTATTTCATCTGCTTTAATAAAACTCAATGCACCAATAATGCACTCATCTCCTACAATAACATTGTCCATAATTACACTATTCATTCCCACTAAACAATTTCGCCCTATGGTAGCTCCATGTATAATTGCACCGTGACCTATATGCGCATTCACTTTTAATAAAACTGTTGTTCCCGGAAACATATGAATAGTACAATTTTCTTGCACATTGCATCCATCTTCAATTACAATTGCACCCCAATCGCCGCGTAACGCAGCACCCGGTCCAATATAAACATCTTTTCCAATTATTACATTTCCTGTAACTGATGCTAAAGGATGAATAAATGATGATTCATGAATAACAGGTGTGAAGCCTTTGAAGGAATAGATCATTATGAGTTATGAGATAAGAAATAAGAGATATTAGTTAAGCGTAATTATAATTAAATTAAGTAATAACAAATTAGTTTATAGAGTTATAAAACAGATCTACCTGTTCTAAAACATGTGCCTTTAAAAATTGCAACTGTTTCGTTTTTTTGATTGGTAATTTTTATTTGATAAAGGCCAGTACTTTTTCCATTATGAATTTCAGTTGCTTCAGCAATTAATACATCATTAATATAAACAGGCTTTAAAAAATTGATGGAAGTATCTAGTGCAAGAGATAAATTGTTCCTGCTATTACAAGCAAAAGCAAAAGCACTATCACCCAATGAAAAAGCAATACCACCATGCACTACACCCAATCCGTTCAACATTTCTGCTCGAACAGTCATAGAAACTTTGCTGTAACCTTCTTTCAATTCAATAATGCTAATTCCTAACCAATTAGAAAAAGTATCGGTCTCAAGCATTTTGTTTACTACATCATTTGGTGTCATAATTTTTAAAATTAACCTTACTCTCCTTTATAAATAGGCATTCGCTTTTCTAAAAACGCATTTACCCCTTCTTTAAAATCATTGGTAGCAGCTGCTTTCTGTTGTAATTCATCTTCTAGCGCCAACTGTTGTGTAATATTATTTGTAGCAGAAGCATTTAAAGCCTGCTTAATATAACCTAATGCTTTAGTTGGCATTTGTGATAATGTAACTGCAATTTTTTTACTTTCTATTTCAAACGTTGATTCATCAAATACTTTATACAGCATACCCATTTGCAATGCATCTGATGCAGATATTTTATCTCCTAACATCATTAGTGCACTGGCTCGTTGCAGACCAATTAATCTAGGTAAAGTAAATGATCCACCACTATCGGGGATCAATCCAATTTTAGAAAAAGCTTGAATAAAATTAGCCGATGATACACTTACTACAACATCACATGCAAATGCAATATTAGCTCCCGCTCCAGCTGCAACTCCATTTACTGCTGCAACAACTGGTTTATTCATATTTCTAATTCGTTCAACAATAGGATTATAATGTTCACTTAATATTTTTTGCATTCCCGGTCCATTCGGGTCAACTACTTCCGCTAAATCTTGTCCAGCACAAAATCCTTTACCAGCACCAGTTAAATAAATACACCTTACTTCATTGTTTGTAGTACAATCATCCAAGATTTGTTGAAGAAGCAATGCCATTTCTCTATTGAATGAATTTAATTTATCGGGACGATTTAACGTAATATACGCTACACCAAATTGTATTTCTAAAAGTATCGACGACATATATTGGTTTATTTATTTTAGTGACATTTAAAATAATCAAAAGGTTCTTTGCAATCATTGCACTTAAACAATGCTTTACAAGCTGTACTTCCAAATTGTGATACAAGTTCGGTATTTATTGAATTACATTGCGGGCATTCAATTTGTAAATCTTCTAAATAAGCATTGTCAAAACTTTTTCCAACTGGTGCAGCAATACCATATGCTTTCAATTGTTGCTTACCATTATCGGTCATCCAATCAGTTGTCCATGCTGGTGATAATACATGCTTAATAGTAATATTTGTATAACCCGCATTCAACAAGTTCATTTTTATTTGCATACTAATTACATCCATTGCAGGGCAACCACTGTATGTTGGAGTGATAGTGATTACTACATTTTCTGGATCTGCTATAAATTCAACATTTCTAATAACACCTAAGTCAACCACGGAAAGTACTGGTACTTCAGGATCCATTACTGTAGAGAGAATTCCCCTAATATGATTAATTGATTTTACCATTCGCTATTTGGGTAAGCTCTTTGAATGTATTGCATTTCAGCTAAAATATATCCTAGATGCTCGGTATGATTGCCTATTGTGCCTCCTTGTTGATGCCATGTTTTTTCAGGAATAGATAAACCTGCTTCTGTAAATACATCGCTAACTTTTGCTTCCCATTTATTTTTTATTTCAATTTTATTATCTAAAAATAATTCTCCGGTGTAGGGCCAAATCAAATTAATAGCATTTGTGATTCTTTCTTTACTTTCTTCTGTTCCATCACCTAATCGTAATACCCAATCGCCACTCCACCTAACATGGTACATAACTTCTTTTAAAGATTTTTCTGCAATAGCAGCAATTGCTGCATCTTCATCTTTTATTAATTGTTGGTATAAAAAATATTGATAAGTGCTAAATAAAAAAATGCGCAATGTAGTATGAGCCCAATCTCCGTTTGGTAATTCAGTAATTAAAAAATTTTTAAAATCAGTTACATCTCTCAAATAGGCAAGGCTATCCTCTGTTGCTGGAATCGAAAATGCATCATTATCTAAAGAATTTTCGTTGATTAATTTTGCAGCATGTTGATAAAAATTTCTAGCTTGTCCAATATAGTCCAGTGCAATATTAGAGATGGCAATATCTTGTTCTAATATCGGACCATGTCCGCACCATTCGCTATTTCTATGCCCCATAATTAAGGCGTTATCGGCTAGATGTAATATGTAGGAGATATTATTAGTCATTTACAGATGTGTTACGGGTTCAAAAATTCTTATCTCTTAATTCTTATCTCTTAATTCTTATCTTTTATCTCTTAATTCTTACATATACTTTAATTCTTCTGGCAAATCATAAAATGTTGGATGACGATATGCTTTATCATTTGACGGATCATACAAAGAGCCTGATTCTGATGGACTACTTGCATGAATATTTTTACTCTCAACAGCCCAAATACTTACACCCTCCATTCTTCTGGTATAAACATCACGGGCATTTTCAATTGCCATTGCAGCATCTGCTGCATGCAAACTACCTACATGCTTGTGATCTAGCCCTTGTTTACTTCTAATAAATATTTCCCATAAAGGCCATTCGTTTGTTGAATTGTTGGTTGTTGAAATATCGGCTGCACCGTTTTTGGCTTCACCATAATCGCCGTAGTAATATTTGGTTATTTGATAGCTCATGTTTTTTTATTTTAGATATTTTTAATACCGTAATCCCGGTATTACGCTGCGCTTCTTTTGGCTATTTTTTTTGCAGCATAAGCAGTTGCAGCGGCTCTTACCCATTCACCATCAGTCCAGGCTTTTTTTCTTGTATCCAATCTTTCTTTATTACATGGTCCATTTCCTTGAATTACTTGCCAGAACTCATCCCAATTAATTGTACCAAAATCATAGTGTCCTCTTGCTTCATTCCATTTCAACTCTTTATCTGGTAAAGTAAATCCCAATACTTTTACTTGCTCTGCACATACATCAATAAATTTTTGTCGTAACTCATCATTACTAAAACGTTTTATTTTCCATTGCATACTCTGAATGCTATTCGGACTCTCATCATCTTTTGGTCCAAACATCATAATACTTGGCCACCACCAACGGTTGATTGCATCTTGTGCCATTTTACGTTGAGCTGCAGTTCCTTTACTTAGGGTATATAATATTTCAAAACCCTGACGCTGGTGAAAACTTTCTTCTTTACAAACCCTTACCATAGCTCTGGCATAAGGTCCGTAACTACTTCTACACAAAGGAACTTGGTTCATTATTGCAGCTCCATCTACCAACCATCCAATCACACCCATATCGGCCCAACTTAAAGTAGGGTAATTAAATATAGATGAGTATTTTGCTTTTCCAGTATGAAGCTGATCATACATTTCATCCCTACTAATGCCCAAAGTTTCTGCCGCGCTGTATAAATACAAACCATGACCAGCTTCGTCTTGTACTTTAGCAACTAATATGGCTTTTCTACGAAGAGATGGGGCACGCGTAATCCAATTACCTTCTGGCAACATACCAATAATTTCACTGTGTGCGTGTTGACTAATTTGCCTTATTAATGTTTGTCTATATTTCTCAGGCATCCAATCTTTTGGTTCAATGCGAATTTCTTTATCAACCTTGTCTTGGAATATTGTAGCTAAATCTTTTTCCATAATACTTGCTATTTATTTTATATCAAAATCAATTACTACTTTTTCTGTTGTTGGGTGAGATTGACAGGTAAGAATAAAACCATGCTCTATTTCTTCTTGCTCTAAACCATAATTCACCTCCATTTCAACCTCGCCTTCAATTAATTTTGCTTTGCAAGTGCAGCAAACACCGCCTTTGCAAGCAAAAGGCAAATCGGCTCCATTTTTTAAAGCAGCTTCTAAAATACTATCTCCCTCAAAACCTAAATCAAAATCAAATGAAAGTCCATCTTGCTTAATGGTAATATTACTTTTAACTTCATTTGAATTAGAGACTGCATCTTGAATAATTGCTTTTTTCTTTTTTCCAGTTGTAAATAATTCGAAATGAATTTTTTTTGGATCAACATTCATTTTTTCTAATTCACTTTTTACACTAAAAACCATTTCTTCTGGCCCACATAAAAATATGGCAGCTGCATTATTGGGTTGGATTAGTTTTTTACAAAGGGCTTCACATTTATTACCATCTATTCTTCCAAAAAGAATGGAAGAATCCATTTTTTCGCGCGATAAAATATATACAATACTCAACCTCCCCATGAATTGATTCTTCAAAGCATTTAATGCTTCTTTAAAAATAATCGAGTGCTTGTTTTTATTGCCATAAATAAGCGTAAAGCTGCTCTTCGGTTCAGTTTCAAGGGTTGTTTTAATAATAGAAAAAATAGGAGTAATGCCACTTCCAGCTGCAAATGCTATGTAATTATTTTTATTTGAAACATTTAATGGATAGTAGAATTTACCGTTGGGAGGCATAACATCGAGCGTGTCTCCTTTTTGTAGAATATCATTTGCGTAAGTAGAAAAAATTCCATCTGGCACTTTTTTAATTGTAACACTCAATTCATTTTCAAGTGGACTGCTACAAATAGAATAGGACCTTCTGATTTCAACACCATTGATCATTTTCTTAATAGTAAGATATTGACCTTGGATAAATATAAAATCAGCTTGTAATTTTTCAGGTACATCAAATGCAATAGAAACACAGTCGCCCGTTTCTTTTTTAATATCTTTTATATAAAGTGTTTCGAACTTTGTCATGCCTTAATTACTTATTTACCAACTACTAAACCGCCAACCAACATCGTTACCATATTTTCTGTGAGGTTAGAAGCGTTAATTTTTTGAGTAGATCTATGCCAGCTTTCGATACCACCAATTGCATGTAATAAAATGAGCACTGCAGTAGGAGCGTCAATTTTTTTAATTTCTTTATTGCGAATACCGTCTTCAATAATAGCTGCAAAACGTTTTCGGTACATTCTGCGCTGATTTTGAAAATTAGAAAGAAAGGGATCAGACAAGTGTTTCCATTCTCTATCGCTCACATAAACTTCTTCGTAATGATTAACCATTTCGGCAATATGAAAACGTATTAAAGCTTCCACTTTTTGGATAGAAGAAATAGATTGGGATTCAACTTCATCCATTTTATGCATAAAACGATTGGCTACTCCAAAACAGATTTCGTGCAATAATTCGGTTTTCGATTTGATATGGTTGTACAAACTAGCCGCTTCAACACCTACCGATTCGGCCAGATCGCGCATACTGGCAGCTTTAAACCCCTTTTCTCTAAAAAGCGCAGCAGCCTTACTAACAATTACTTCTTTGCGAGAACTGTTATTTTCAATTTTTATTCTTGCCATGTAGCAAAGATAATATACTAACGCGTGTTAGCAAATAATTATATTAAAAAACGTAAAGTTGTTAGTTAATCAATCG
>JAYVRC010000291.1:0-7400 GCA_043776615.1 Sphingobacteriia bacterium | reverse complement strand
TTTAAATAAAAAATTAATACAAAAATACAGCCTTTCATTTCAACTTTTAACAAAACTACCTGTGTAGATAATATTAACAAAAATTGATGCAAGTAATTAAACAATTAAAAATTTGGTAAAAAAAATCCCCGAAAATTCATTCGGGGACATTGTTGATCATTTATTGTCGCTTCTTGTTTCCAGATTGTTCCACTTCTCTGTTCATTTCCTCTAAATCAACTGGACGTTCTGTATTGTCTCCTATTAAATACTTAGCAAAATAATCGCTCATTCCCCAAAATACATATTCAGCCATATCTCCAAAACCATGACGCTGAGTAGGTAATATTTTCATATCAAAACGTTTGTTTGCTTTAATTAATGCATTCACCATACGCATTGTATTAGCAGGGTGTACATTATTATCGATCTCCCCATGAAATAATAATAATTTACCTTTTAAATTTTTAACTAAATCAGGATTTTTATCGATGCTGTATAAAAAGCTCGTATCTCCCTTCTCACTAATAATTTCTTTAACCCCATTGTGCTTTTCGCTCCACCAACGATTGTAAATAGCATTATCATGATTACCAGCAGATGAAACTGCAACTTTAAAGAAATCTGGATAAACCAATACAGCGGCAGTACTCATAAAACCACCACCAGAATGTCCATGTATACCAACTTTGGTAATATCTAAATACTTATACCTATCGGCCAATTGTTCTGCTACTACTTTTTTATCGGCAAGTCCATAATCACGCAAGTTTCCATATCCATAATTGTGGTACCATTTGCTTCTGCTAGGATGGCCACCTCTGTTACCTAGTGTAATTACAACTACACCTATTTGAGCCAAACGATCAGTTCTATCAAACCCTCTGCTGAAACTAGTGTTCATTGCTTCAGTTTGTGGGCCTGGGTAAACATACTCAACAATTGGATATTTTTTAGTGCTATCAAAATCGAAAGGTTTATACATTACGCCAAATAAATCTGTAATTCCATCATCGGCTTTAGCTTTAAATATTTCTGGAAATTTATAACCAGCAGCAAAAAGATTGGTTAGATCTGCTGTTTCTAAATCCATTATTTTTCTTCCATCGGAAGCATATAATCCTGACTTTGGAACAGTATTTACACGAGATGAATTATTGATGAAATATTTTTTATTATCATCCATAGAACCGCTGTGATCAAAGTCTCCTGGGTTCAACAATTTTATTCCAGTTCCATCAAAGTTGATTCTATAGAAATGTAAATAGTAAGGATTTTCTCCTACTTCTTTACCATTTGCTGAGAAGTACAATACCCTATTTTTGTCATCAATACCCAAAATATCTTCTGCGTGCCATGAACCAGAAGTAATTTGATTCTTTAACTTGCCATTTTCATCGTATAAATAAAAATGTCCCCATCCATCATCTTCACTCCATTGTATTAATTCCTTGCCTTCATTTACTAATCCAATTCTTTTAATTTCTACATAGGTATTTAATTTTTCTTCGATCAATGTTTTGGCAGTTGCCGATTTTACATCAACTACACCTACATCAATTCTTTTTAAATCGCGGCTGGTTCTACTAAAATAAAATTTATCAGCAGTTCCCAACCATGTGTTTGATCTAAATTCATCATCTCTTGTATTTACTTTAGCAGGTTGGCTCCAAACATTTACTGTTTGGTCTTTATACATTCCAGTAGTAATTTCTTTGCTAGATTTAGTTTCCCAATCAAATAATAATAAATGCTCAACAGGAGATTCTTTTTCACCAGGCATCCAATATTTATAGGTTTCTAAAGTAGGTCGCGGTTCAGCAATACTATTAATTACCCAAAGGTCTTTTACTTTTCTATTATCAGTTAAATCAATTACAAAGTGTTTCGAATCTGGCGACCATAATACAAATGCTGGTCTTCTATTTCCTTTGTTTTTCTCCATTTCAACATTTGTTTCACCATTCCCATTACTATGATACCCGAAATTGTCAACTCCATCTTTAGTAAGTTGTGTTTCAAATATAGAGCTGTCTTTATCGTTAATTAATGCCTTTTGATAATTGGCTTTGTCCATCCAATAAAGATTATTGTTTTTACCAAATAGTACAATATTGCTATCCGGCGAAAGGCTTGCCCAAATTGGTCTGCGTTTTGGCTTTTTAAACTCATTCAATTGATTCAATTCACCAGTAATGATATTGTACTCAAAGAAAAATATTTTCTTTTCTTTTACTGCTGTTGTAGTTCCCTTTTTAGTAGTTGTATCTTTTTTGTCATCATCCTTGGTACTTTTTACTTCAAAATGAATCCAGTTTTCATCTTTAATAAAACGCATGCTATCAATATTCAAATGCTGTGCATCCATTGGATCATCTGTAATTCGTGTTAATTTTGCAGCAAGAGCAGCATGATCAAACAACAATTTTTTCTCTCCTTTTGACGCATCTACCATATACCATTTTTTTCCTTCACTGGTTTCATACATGTACCAAAATCGATCGGTTTTTTTAAGCCAATGTGGATCAACACTTATACTAAAAACCATTTTCTCCACTTTTTTAGGAGCAAATCTTGCGGCTAAAACATAATTAGCTTTAGGTGCAGGTATTTGTTGAGAATAGATAAAAGAACTTAAAAACAATGCAATTAGCAATTGTAAATATCTCATAGTTAAAATTTTAAGCTCTGAAAATACTAGATTCCAGTTTATAAAAACAAAATTTCTACATAAATGGCTGCAAAATGCACTTTAATCGGTCAGTTTGTTTTAATTGAAAGGAGTTAACTTGCAAGAAATGAAACGCATGGCTTTTGTATTTGAAACTGGACTCAATTTTGCTTTAAAATTGGATAAAAATGATGTTTTAGGTAAGTATAAAAGCCAGTTTTATTTTCCTCAGCACAATGGAGAAAATGCTATTTATTTTTGTGGAAATTCATTAGGATTACAACCTAAAACAGTTGAAGAATCTATCCAAACCGAATTAAATACTTGGAGAGAAATGGCTATAGGCGGCTATTTTAAAGGTACAAATCCATGGTTAACTTATCAGGATAACTTAAGAAATTCATTGGGGAAAATTATTGGAGCAGCCGAGAATGAAATCACCGTAATGAATGCTTTAACAGTAAACCTTCACTTACTGATGATGAGCTTTTATCGTCCTACAAAAGAACGGTTTAAAATTATTATGGAAGCAGGTGCTTTCCCTTCAGATCAATATGCAGCAGAAACGCTTGTAAAACATTTTAATTTAAATCCATCAGATGTTATTATAGAGATTTCCCCAAACGAAGGAGAGAAAACATTACACACAACCGATATCATTCAAGTTATTGAAGACAATAAAGATTCTTTAGCATTGGTAATGTTTGGTGGAATTAATTATTATACTGGCCAGTTTTTTGATCTCAAATCTATTACCCAAAAAGCACATAAAATTGGAGCAATTGCTGGGTTTGATTTGGCGCATGTTGTTGGTAATATTCCGCTTCAACTACATGATTGGGATGTTGATTTTGCTGCATGGTGTAGTTATAAATATTTGAATGCTGGACCAGGCGCTGTTGCAGGGGCATTCATTCATGCAAATCATAGTAGTAATATTACTACTCCTCGTTTAGCAGGTTGGTGGGGTAATGAAGAGAAAGAAAGATTTAAAATGGAAAAAGGGTTTGTACCAAAAGCAAATGCCAGTGGCTGGAGTTTAAGCACATCTCCGATTTTTAATACAGCTGCTTTAAAAGCTTCTTTGACAATATTTGATGAAGCTGATATTGATCATATACGTGCAAAAAGTATACTTTTAACTGCATACCTCGAATATTTATTAAATCAACTCTATAATATTTCGTTCGAAATTATAACCCCAGCAGATCCATTACAAAGAGGCAGTCAATTATCATTGTACTTTAAAGAAAGAGGAAAAGAAATTCATACAAAAATGATTGAAAGTGGAATTATTGTTGATTTTAGAGAACCAGGGGTAATACGATTAGCCCCTGCCCCATTGTATTGTAGCTTTGAAGATGTTTATCGGTTTTATGAAATTCTAAAAAATAATTTTTAGTTATGACACATTACTCTACTTATTTAGCGCTAGGTGACTCTTATACCATTGGTGAAAGTGTTCCACTCTACGAAAGTTTCCCATATCTAGTTAATCAATTAATGCGAAAAGCTAAACACCATTTTCAAGCACCAGAGATTGTTGCAAAAACTGGATGGACAAGTAATGAATTAGCTGAACATATTTTACATGCTGTTTTAAACGATCAATATGATTTTGTAACCCTTTTGGTTGGTGTAAATAACCAATATAGAGACTTGGCAATTAAAGACTTTGAAAATGATTTTGCATTTTTAGCAAACAAAGCAATACACCTTGCAGGCAATAAATCGAATCGAGTGATGGTGTTATCTATTCCAGACTGGGGATATACCCCATTTGCAAATGGAAAAGAAATTCAGAAAATAAATAATGAAATTGATGACTACAACGAAGTTTGCGCTGGTATTGCAAAAAGAATGAAAACACATTTTATCAATATTACCGATGAAACTAGAGCAGAAAAAAATAATTTACAAGCACTTGCTAGTGATCACTTGCACTACTCAAAAACAACGCATTTAAGATGGGCAGAAAAAATTGCAAGCATAATGAAGCAAGAATTAAAAAAATAATTTTTAAATTAAATATTTATGGCCAAAATTTCACTTTACGATCAAGTTACTTATGATTCAATTCGCAATAGAATTGAATCATTATCTGCAGACAATCAACAAAAATGGGGCAAGATGAATTTACCGCAAGTACTTGCACATTTAAGAAAAGCAATGGAATTGGCTTTAGACAAAACCAAAAAACCAAAATTAAATGTCATCGGATTCGTTTTAGGACCGTTTATTAAAAAAATGGTACTTAGTGAATCTCCTTACAAAGAAGGCTTGCCAACTGCAAAAAAAATGATCATAACAGATGAAAGAAATTTTGATATAGAGAAAGTAAAATTACTTTCCACATTTGATTTATTCAAGCATAATGGACCAGAATATGCCGCTGCAATAAAACATCCTATGTTTGGCAATTTAACTGGAGTAGAATGGGGGTATGTACAATGGAAACATTTTGATCATCACCTTCGTCAATTTAGCGCTTAAGTAAATGCTTCCAACATCTCGCAATACCAACATATTTAAATGGGGAATGAATTTATATCCTATGTTCTTTGGAACAGGAGGAAAAATAATGCTCATAAGTAAAGACTGGAAAGAAATTACTATTAAACTACGCAAGAATATTTGGAGTAATAATTATGTAGGAACAATTTTTGGGGGCAGTATGTTTTCGGCAGCAGACCCTTTTTATATGCTCATGTGTTTGCATATTTTAGGAAGAAAGGATTTTGTAGTTTGGGATAAAAGTGCTTCAATTAAATTTATAGCCCCAGCCAAGAATACATTGTATACATCTCTCCTTTTAACTGATGATGAAATTTTATTAATTCGAAGTAATATAGTAGAAAATGGGTTTACCACATTTGATAAAACAATTGAATGGAAAGATGCTTCAGGTAAAGTTCATGCCATAATTACTAAAACAATTTATGCTGCTTCTAAAGAATATTACAATACTCGTAAAAAGAGTACTTAATTAGTAATACTGTCTTGTAGGTGAACTATTTACCTTTGGAACTGTTGTAACATTCAACCTTAGCAACATAACAACATAATTCTCAATATCCCAACAACTTATTAACAATAACTTAATAAAATTTACATAGAACAAATAAAATGGTTAAAGCATATAACTTTCTAGCAAGTTGGCAATTATTTCCAGAAAAGTGCAATTTCGAACAGGGCATTACTCCGAAAAGCGGCAATTATAAAATTGAGAGTATAAACGATTCAAAAGAACTTTTAATTGGGATAAATTGGATGAGTTTTGATAATGAAGCTTTTTATAGTCAATATGCAATTACACCTGATGGTACCAAGCGGGATATAGATAATAATGAGTTGGCTGAATCCTATCAAGCTAATATTCTCAACTCAGTACAATTACAAATTTCATTTTTTAAAGACAATGAAGTAAGTCTAAATATACTTCATGAAATAATGCCCAATGGCTATTTAAAAATAACTCAGGAAGGAATTAAAAAAGATAGTACCCCCTTTAAGAATATTGAGATTTACCATAAACAAATGAGTGTGTTACCTTATTCATCTTCAGTTGCTGGAGTTGCAATTCGTCCAACTAAAGAAGGCGTAATTAAACATAAAGCCCTAAGTGCAATGGAAGATCAAACCAATATGCAACTCGATCAAATTAGGCAGCAAGTTGAACTGTTGGCAAAACAAGCACAAGAGATTAGAAAGAGAAAGGAATTGAGTATGATGATTTATGAAACTAAATTAACTTTCAAACCTCAAATTGGTCATACCTATCATTTATACGAAAAGAACAATGGTGATAATATGCTCTCAATGGTTGCTCCAAATGAATGGGGAAAGTCTGGACCATTCAAACAATTTATTTCTTCTGTAAAATTATTAGCAGATCACACTTGGATTGAGGTATAAAAAAAAGTGTTTATCTAAAAAGATAAACACTCTATAAACAGAATTACAGAAAATATTACTTAGATAATTGCTTATTCAATTCTGCGTCAATAGCGTCTAAAAACTCTTCTGTATATAAATAATGTTCGCCATGTTTAACTTTATTTCCATGAATACAAACGGCTAAATCTTTTGTCATTTTACCACTCTCAACTACTTCAACACATACTTTTTCTAATGTTGTACAGAAATCAACAAGCGCTTGATTCTTATCTAATTTACCTCTAAATTCCAATCCTCTTGTCCATGCAAAAATGGAAGCAATTGGGTTTGTAGATGTTGGGTTTCCTTTTTGATGTTCTCTAAAATGTCTTGTTACAGTTCCATGTGCAGCCTCTGCTTCCATTACCGTACCATCAGGAGTAACTAAAGTTGAAGTCATTAAACCTAAAGAACCAAATCCTTGAGCTACAGTATCACTCTGAACATCTCCATCATAATTTTTACAAGCCCACACAAAATTACCATTCCATTTCAAAGCACTTGCAACCATATCATCTATTAATCGGTGCTCATAAGTAATACCAGCTTCAACATAGAGTTGTTTGAACTCTTGCTGATAAATTTCTTCAAAAATATCTTTGAATCGACCATCGTATTTCTTTAAAATGGTATTTTTTGTAGATAAATACAACGGCCATTTTTTAGATAAAGCCTGATTAAAACAGCTTCTAGCAAATCCTTTGATGCTTTCATCAGTATTGTACATAGCTAAAGCTACCCCATCTCCTTTAAAATTATACACTTCAAATTCTTGGTTTGTTCCATCTTCCCCTTCGAATTTAATGGTAAGTTT
>JAYVRC010000290.1:0-7447 GCA_043776615.1 Sphingobacteriia bacterium | reverse complement strand
TATTTAATTGGAAAATAGCATTTTCAATATAAGGTGATGGAGCAGCGTACGACATTTCAATCAATACATGCTTGTCGCCTATGCACATCAATGGTTTTTCATCGGCCAATAATTCCATAAAAGATTCATCCACCATGTATTCGGCTGCAGCTTCGATTTGCAAATCAATTTCCGCTAAAATAAGTTCTTGTTTCATTCTTTCGAGAACAGGTAAAATAATTTCAGGTGAATTATTATGAACTCCATTAAAAATATGAGGAGTTACAATGCATTTTTGATATCCCCATTCTTGCATTAACCTAAAATAATTCAATGACTCTTCTATTGTTGCAGCTCCATCATCTAAACCGGGTAACATATGAGAATGCATATCTACCCCAATAAACGAGAGATCTCTTTTAATTCTTGAAGAATGAAACAATGAATTAAACATGACTCAGAATCATTAAATGGGAGACAAATATTCAGCAGGAAATTCAACAACCATAACTTGACCAAGACTTTGTAATTGAACATACACTTTTTTCTTCCCGCCTCTTAAAACAGTTCCTTCCCTGTCCATAAACACGCCAAAGTTGATTCGAATTTTTTCTCCTTGAACAAATCCTTCATCAGAAATGAGCGATATTCGCGCATCTTTTTCGGATAAGTACATTTTAATGGTATTTACTTCCTCGTCTCTAATTACTGCAGGTTTTCCCAAATAATAAACAAAGTTCAGCACTCCATCTGTCATCAATACATTAGAACGTTCTGTTACATCAATTCTAACAAATACATAAGACTTAAAAAGTGGATCTTCAACTATTTTTTTACGATCAGACCATTGGCGTTCCACTTTTTGCAAAGGGCACCAACTTTCGATTCCTTTCTTTATTAGTCTGGCATCAATCTTTTTTTCCCACCTCGGTTTTGTGTATACGGCATACCATTTTTTCTCAAGAATTTTTTCCATTTACAAACATTACAAATTACAATATTACAAAATTGACTAGTTATTTATTGAGAACAATTGGGGGCTTAGTTTTAGCAATTTCTTCAATAACTTTTACACTCGCATCGATGTGCATATCTAATTTAAGTGATTTAAGCCATTCTTGATAACGAATACCTTTATTTTTATCGAGATTATTGTAAAACTTATCTTTATCAGCCTCAAGAGCGGACACTAACAAAGAATCTTTCAATTTTAATAAACTATTATTTTGAGTAACAGTAGTTAATATTTGTTTTTGCTGATCTTTATATCTATCTATCTTTAAATTAACTGGCAATTCTCCGTTTTTACTGAGCCATTTTAAATTTCCCTGTAACAAATTTAGATTTGGGTCTGCAATAATTTTATTCTGCATTGATTTACTTATTGCAGAGAGATCAGATGAACTAGTTAATTGCCAAGGTTGATAATCTGTTTTAGCAATTGCATCCCATGGCAATGAATTTGGATTGTCTTTTTCTCTTATTTTTAAATATTCATAAGAGTCCGGCATTATTACATCGGGCACAACCCCATTTAATTGTGTAGATCCACCATTAACCCTATAAAATTTTTGAAAAGTAAGTGTAACAGCGCCATATTCGGTTCTTCCGCTATAAAAATCAATAGGTTTACCAAAAGGAATTGGTCGTTGAACAGTTCCTTTTCCAAAAGTTGAAGAACTACCAATTATAATACCTCTTTTATAATCTTGAATAGCAGCAGCAAATATTTCACTTGCTGATGCACTCAGTTCATTAACCAACACTGTAAGGGGACCATCATACAAAACAGATTCATCGTTGTCTCTCCATGTACGATTATCTACTTTACCATCTTTTTCTTTTACTTGTACAACTGTTCCAGATTTAATAAACAACCCTACCATTTTAACTACTTCAACTAATGATCCTCCTCCATTATTTCTTAAATCAATAACAATACCTTTTACATTTTCCGCTTTTAATTTTTTTACTTCTTTGGCAACATCTTCCGAACTACGAAACCCGTTTTGATCTTCAAAATTGGCATAGAAATCTGGTAATACAATATAACCTATTTTGTCGTTTCCGTTTTGAACAATTGCACTTCTTGCTAAACCCTCATCCTGTTCTATTTTCTCACGAATCATTGAAATAGTGCTGATTGTACCATCTTGTTTTTTAAATGTCAACCGAACTTCTGTACCCTTATTTCCTCTAATTAATTTTACAGCATCTTGAGTATCATAACCACTCAAATCAACAGCTTCCTCACTACCTTGTGCTACTTTAATGATTATATCACCAGCAACAATTTTTCCTGATTTCCAAGCTGGTCCGCCAGTAACAATGCTTGCAATTTTTATTCCATTATCATCTTGTTGCAACTGTGCTCCAATTCCAAAAAACTGGTTACTCATTCTTTCATCAAATCCTCTTTTTTCTATAGGAGGAAAGTAATCGGTATGAGGATCCATCAAATTAGTAATTACATTAATAAATGAATTAAATCGTTGATCCTCCGTAAATGTTGTTTTAATTCTAGTGAAAGTCCGATCCATTATTTTCAATACTTTCACCCTTGCTTCTGCTTCTAAGCTATCATCAGACTTTACAACAAATCCTTCTTTACTTTTATTTTTTTCTCTTTCTTCTTGCAAATCAATGTATCGTTCTAAAGAATACAATTTCAATTTTTTTCTCCAACGATCTTTTCTTTCTGATTCATTTGAAGCAAAGTTTATTTTATCTCCATCTAGTTGAACTGTTTCATCAATTGTATAATCAAAAGGTTTTGACAATAATTCTTTGTACAATTGGATAGCTTCAGTTACTCTTTTTTCATAAATAGTACTTAGAGCAGGTTGAAATTGCAATGTAGCTCCATGAATTTCATCATCAATAGTTGTTTCGTATTTTTTTAATGCATCCACATCGTTTTGCATAAACAAGGTTTTATCGCCATCTAATTGATCGATATAACCAATAAATACTTTTTTAGAGAAATCATCATTGATTGCTTTCGGACTAAAATGCTCTTGTTCCAACAATGCACCAACCGCATTTAACAATCGCTGTTGAAGCGAAACCATTTCACTTGTACTATTACCACCTATTGTTCTAAATGCAAAAAACAATGTTCCAAATAATACTATGACGGTGAGTAATAACCCTTTTCTTGTCTTCATAAATTGCTTCAATTTTTGCATGATCTTTTCAAAAATAACTCAAAAAGAGATTAAACTAGAATTATTCAAACCAATTAACAAAGCTTTTGAAAGATGGTTTATTAAAAAAAATCACTATTTTCGCATCCCATAAAAACGGAGGGCGTAGCTCAGTTGGTTAGAGCGTCAGTTTGTGGATCTGAAGGCCGGGGGTTCGAGACCCCTCGTTCTCCCTTTATAAAACCTGTAAGACATTAGTTTTATGGGTTTTTAATTTTACACTATGAACTTAATCTATTTAATTCCATTTATTTCTGCTTTTATCGGTTGGTTTACTAATTGGATTGCAATAAAAATGTTGTTCCATCCAAGGCAACCAAAAATAATATTAGGTATTCGTTTTCAGGGAATTTTCCCCAAGCGCCAAAAGCAATTTGCAGAAAAACTGGGGAAGTTGGTTAGTGAAGAATTACTTTCCTTCGAGGATATTGAATCAAAAATTAGTAATCCTGCTAATATAAATAAGCTAATGCCCTTTGTGGAAACTCATATAGATCACTTTTTAAGGGTTAAACTACCTGAGCAAATGCCTGTAATTAGCATGTTTATTGGCGACAAAACTATAAATCAGTTAAAAGAGGTATTTATTACTGAATTAGCTGAGCTATTTCCGGTTATTATGAAAAATTATATGAATAACCTTCAAGAAGACCTTGATTTAGAAACAATAGTTACTCAAAAAGTAGCAGGGTTTTCTTCAGACAAACTCGAGCAAATTTTAAATGCTATAATGGCCAAAGAATTTCGTTTTGTTGAGATTATTGGTGGCGTTTTAGGCTTTTTAATAGGTCTATTACAAGTATTCTTAACCTTACTCACCTAATCACCGATATAAAAATAGGTTGGCTCTCTACTTGAACCCAACTTTATCCATTTAAAATTGTCTTATTACCGTTTGTATAAAGCAAATGCAGTTCATCCTTACAATGGTGCAATTTTGCATCTATTAACAAAGTTTATTATGCGTAATCTTTTAGTGTTGTTTAGTATTTTATTAGTGAGTTTTTCTACAAATGCTCAGTATCCTGGTATGGGCGGTCGTGCTGGTAGTGGCGCTGGAGCTAATCAAAACACCAATATTGGTCACTTTTATGGCAAGATAGTAGATACTAAAACCAAAAAAGGTATTGAGGGTGTAACCGTACTTTTAAAAGGCAACAGGTTTGATACGGTTACTAAAAAAATGAAAGAAGTTACATTGAGTACAATCATTACTAAGGCCAATGGTGATTTTACATTCGATAATTTGTCGCTGTTTGGCAACTTCAAATTGATATCAAGTGTACTTGGATACAAAACATTAGATCAAGTAATTAGTTTCGGAATAAAATTTCCACAAGCAGGTACTGCTCCTGATTTTACTAAAATGATGACAATGGCAGATAAAGACCTTGGTAACCTATTGATGGAGGAAGATGCAACTAATTTAGGAAATGTAACAGTTACATCATCTACTAAACCACAATTTGAATTAGGAATCGACAGAAAAATATTTAATGTAGATAAGAACTTAATGGGTGCGGGAGCAACGGCTTCAGATCTTATGAAAAACATTCCTGCTTTAAATGTTGACATTGATGGTAACGTAACATTAAGGAATGCAGCTCCAACAATTTTTATTGACGGAAGACCTACAACAATAACGCTTGATCAGATTCCATCTGAAATAATTGATAAAGTAGAAATTATTACCAACCCTTCAGCTAAATATGATGCATCTGGTGGTAATGCTGGAATTTTAAATATTGTATTAAAGAAAAACAAAAAATCAGGCTACAATGGAGGACTAAGAGCAGGAATAGACTCACGAGGAATGCCCAACTTTGGTGGTGATATTAATTTAAGACAAAATAAAATAAATTTCACTGGTAGCGGGTCATATAATCAGCGTAAAAGTATTTCAGAAGGCATCACAGATAGAAACAATTTACTTACAACTCCTAGTAATATTTATAATGTTCAAAACTCTACTAACACTGGATATTTTGCTTTTTTTAGAGGTGGTATAGACTATTTTGTAGACAATAGAAATACAATATCAATCTCTGCAAATTTCAACAAAGGAAAGTTTGAAAATGATCAAATTCAAAAAGTTGATTCTACTATTAAAGGTGCTTTTTCTTCTTATACTAATGTAAACACATTGTCGTCTTCTGTATTTGAGAATATTGGAACACAATTAAGCTTTAAACATAATTTTGAAAAGAGTGGACATAATATTTCGTCTGATTACAATTATAACAAAAGTAATAATAGCAACGAATCAAACATCAATAGCTATACATACAACTCTAGTAACATTCAAAAAGGATCGCCCATTTTGCAAAGGGGTTTAGGAAATGGAAATACCGTCAACCATACTTTTCAATTAGATTATGAAAATCCATTGACCGATAATTCAAAATTTGAAGCCGGCGGACGAGCTGCAATTCGTGATTTTTCTAATTTTTTAGATCAATATCGTTATTCCACTTCATCAAACGCTTATGTGCTTGTTCCTTCAATAAGCAATAAGTATAAATATATAGACCAAGTGTATGCTGCATATAGTACTTATAGTTTTAAAGTTAATAAATGGAGTTACCAACTGGGATTACGAGCTGAAAGCTCTAATTACACTGGTACATTGCTAACTTCAAAAGGTACAGATTCTGCAAATTTTAAAGTTGAATATCCATTAAGCCTATTCCCAAGCGCATTTATTACTTATAAAATAAATGACAAACAAGATTATCAAATTAATTATTCAAGAAGAATTAATAGACCTAACTTCTTTCAGTTGATGCCCTTTCCAGATTATACAGATCCTCAAAATATAAGTGTTGGTAATGCAGGCTTAAAACCAGAATTTACTAATTCATTTGAAATGTCGTGGAACAATGCATATAAAAAAGGATCAAATTTCTTAGCTACAGTATTTTTTAAACATACTACCAATTTAATTACTCGATATGTTTATCGCGATAAAAATGCTTTAGTTCCAACAGATAGTGCTTTTTTTAGTACATATATCAATGCAAACGATGCAACTTCATTTGGATTAGAATTAACAGAAAAAACACAGATAAATAAATGGTGGGAATTAACTGTAAACTTTAATGTGTTTAATTCCAGAATCAATGCAAGTATTCCTGGGCAATCAGATTTATCTCAAGAGCAATGGAGTTTTTTTACCAAGATGAATAACACATTTAAAGTTGCAAAAACTTTGTCTATTCAATTAAGTGGTGACTACCAAGGAAAAACTGTTCTACCTCAAAGTAGCGGTGGTGGCAGAGGTGGTGGCCCAAGCGGTATGATGTGGGGAGGTGGACCACAATCCGGCGCACAAGGTTATAACTTGCCAAGATACGCAGTAGATATAGCTATTAGAAAAGATTTTACCTGGAAAAAAGGAAGAACAGCTAATATATCCTTAAGTATGAGTGACATTTTTAGAACTCAATTATCCCAAAATTATTCCGAGAGTTCATTCTTTACTCAAACTAGTTCACGTAGAAGAGATCCACAAGTATTACGGTTAAACTTTAACTACCGTTTTGGTAAATTTGATGCCACTTTATTTAAGAGAAAAAATACCAAGGCTGACCAGAGTGGTGGAATGGATATGATACAACAATAGTTATTCAAAAAATTGAACTAAGATCCGGGATTAGCCAATGCTAGTTTCGGATTTTTTATTGGTTCTTGCCAGTAAGCATCGGAACAAATGAAAATTCTTCAAAAGACTCTTCAAGAATTGAGCCATCCGCTAACTTGGTAATACGCAACATTCTTTGGGCTTCTCCTTCATCAACAGGAACTACCATACAACCACCAGGTTTTAGTTGCTCTATTAATTTAGGGGGAATAAATGGTGCTGCGGCGGTTATAATTATTTTATCGAATGGTCCATAAGTAGGCAAACCCAGAAACCCATCACCATAAAAAAATTTAATGTTTGGATATTGCTTCCTAAAAAAATAAAATGACTCTTGTTCCTTGTATAATTTTTTTTGGCGTTCAATGGTAAAAACAGTTTGAGCACCCATTTCGGCAAGAATTGTTGTTTGATAAATACTCCCTGTTCCTATTTCTAAAACCTTATCTCCTCTTTTAATTTGTAGTAATTGTGTTTGATAAGCAACAGTGTAAGGATGTGAGATGGTTTGTTCGGCAGCTATAGGGAATGCCCTATTTTCATAGGCAATTTTATCAAATGCAGAGTCTAAAAAATAGTGCCTAGGTATTTTATTCATAGCAGCTAGTACAGCTTCATCGGT
>JAYVRC010000289.1:0-7451 GCA_043776615.1 Sphingobacteriia bacterium | reverse complement strand
ATACGAATACTTTTATTAAAGTGATTAACTTCAACTGACTAAAAAAATGAAAAATTATAGAAATATATTATTGTCACTTTCCCTTTTAGTTGCGTGCAACATAAATCCATACAAGGAAACCAATAAGTCGTATAAAGACCAAGCAAAAAAATATGCAGCTACTTTAAAAAACATACCTATAGATTCTACTCTAAACGACTCTTTAAAAAAATCACCGTATTGGGTAGGCGCCACCAATTTTAATATGCGTAAACCTAGTTATGTAATTATTCATCATACTGCTCAAAATTCTACTGAACAAACTTTAAAAACTTTTACACTTACCAGAACCCAAGTTAGTGCCCATTATGTAATTGGTAAGGATGGGGTTGTATATCAAATGTTGAATGATTATTTGCGATCATGGCATGCTGGAAATAGTAGGTGGGGTAACCAATTAGATATGAATTCAGCTTCAATAGGGATTGAGTTGGACAATGATGGGTATCACTATTTTGATAGTTTACAAATCAATAGCTTATTAATTGTTTTGGCAAAATTGAAAAAAGAATACAATATTCCAACTGCAAATTTTATTGGTCATGGCGATATTGCCCCAACCCGTAAAAACGATCCGAATTGGCGGTTTCCATGGAAACTATTGTCAACTAAAGGTTTTGGTTTATGGTATGACGAAATCAGGGATACTGTTCCAACTAGTTTTAATAATATAACTGGATTAAGAATAATTGGTTTTGATATAAAAGATACTACTGCTGCAATAGTTGCTTTTAAAAGACATTTCTTACAAGATACTACAAAAGGCATGACTCCATTTAGTACTGAAATCCTTTATAATTTACATAAAAAATATTATTAAAAAACACAACCTAACGGTTGTTAGCTTATTTTTGCAATTCAAATTAAATAGATATGAATTTCCAGTTAAGTGAAGAGCATTTGATGATTCAAAAAGCAGCAAGAGATTTTGCAAAAAATGAGTGCTTACCAGGAGTTATAGAAAGAGATGAATTACAGAAATATCCACGTGAACAGGTAATGAAATTGGCTGAATTAGGCTTTATGGGAATGATGGTTAACCCAAAATATGGTGGTGCTGGAATGGATACAATAAGTTATGTTTTGGCGATGGAAGAAGTTAGTAAGATTGATGCTAGTACCAGTGTAAGTATGAGTGTAAACAATAGTTTGGTTTGTTGGGGATTAGAAACTTTTGGTTCAGAAGAACAAAAACAAAAATATTTAACTCCTTTAGCACAAGGACAAAAAGATGGCGAATTGTATATCGGTGCATTTTTATTGAGTGAGCCTGAAGCAGGTAGCGATGCAACTAGTCAGCAAACAACTGCTGAAGACAAAGGAGATCATTATTTAATAAGCGGTACTAAAAACTGGATTACCAATGGATCTTCTGCATCTGTATATTTGGTTATTGCTCAAACTGATCCGGCTAAAAAAAGTAAAGGAATTAATGCTTTCATAGTTGAAAAAAAATGGCCAGGCGTTACAGTTGCTGCTAAAGAAAATAAATTAGGCATTAGGGGAAGCGATACACATACTGTTTTATTAACCGACGTTAAAGTTCCAAAAGAAAACAGAATAGGTGCAGATGGATTTGGATTTGCTTTTGCAATGAAAACTTTGGCTGGTGGTAGAATCGGAATTGCATCACAGGCATTGGGTATTGCAAGTGGTGCTTACGAATTAGCATTGGCATATAGTAAACAACGCAGGGCATTCGGAAAAGAAATAATGCATCATCAGGCCATACAATTTAAATTGGCCGACATGGCAACTAAAATTGAAACTTCTCGCTTGTTATGTTTAAAAGCTGCTTGGGAAAAAGACAATGGAATTGATTATACATTAAGCTCATCCATGGCAAAAGTATTTGCAAGTGAGACTGCAATGTGGGTTACAACAGAAGCAGTTCAAATACATGGAGGCTATGGTTTTGTAAAAGAATACCATGTAGAGCGCTTGATGAGAGATGCAAAAATTACTCAGATTTATGAAGGTACGAGCGAAGTACAGCGCATTGTAATCAGTAGAAGTATTTTAAAATAGTATGACTAAATACGGTATCAAAATTTACTTATTGGTTATTTGCTTCTCTTTAAGTTATTTTACCAGTAAAGGGAATGATACTTCGTTGGCAACTCAATTATTAGAAAGAATAAAATTATTACAAACTTCAAGTACTGGTGTGTTTCCAAAAGGAGTGTTTCCTTCTTACAGAACATATGCCTTAAATAAAGATCGCCAGAAAGCAGATATTAATATTTTTTTTACAGGATTAATTAGTTTCACATTACAAAATCTTCAAAAAAGCTTTACTCCATACCAACAAAAAATAGCAACAGAAATAATTACTGCTGCAAATGCATCTGCCATAAAATTCAAAAACAGAAAGGGCAGGGGTACCTATAATTTTTGGCCTACCGACACTCCTCAAATTTTTCCAAATAGTGGTTGGATGAATTGGTTTGATAAACAACAGGCTTTACCTGATGATTTAGATGATACCGTAATACTGCTGATGGCATTGAATGTACAAGATTCTACTGCAAAAAATGTACATCATATTATGCAAGGATTTACTAATTCAGGTAATAAACAAGTGAATAACACTTTTAAAAATTATCGTTCAATTGCTGCATACTCTACTTGGTTTGGAAATAAAATGCCAGTTGATTTTGATATTTCGGTTTTATCGAATGTGCTTTATTTTGTTCAACGATACAATCTTGAATGGACAAATGCTGATTCTTCGAGTTTACAATTAATATGCAAAACAATTGAAGAAAAGAAGCACTTAACCGATGCTGCATATATTTCACCTCATTACCATAGTTCGTCTATTATAATGTATCATTTAAGTAGGTTAATGCAATTAAAACCAATTTCATCACTTGAAAAATACAGGTATAGTTTAATAAAAGATGCTATGCAATTATTAGCATCTTCCGATAATTTTATGGATCAAGTATTACTTCAAACAAGTTTAATGCGTTGGGGTATTCGTCCACCTAGTATTACAATCAATAGCGATCAGCCATTGCAAATAATTATTGAAGATGAAAGCTTTTCTTTTTTTATTGCAAATATGGCTTCTATGTTACCCAATCAATTAAAGAAAGCTGTAGGAAGTATGGGAGCAGGTAAATTTAATTATTACTGTCCCGCTTATAACAATCTACTTTTATTAGAGAATATTGTTTTACAACAACAGCAAGTATCTTTACATGAATAAATTGATTAGATGTCTGTAAATATCGAAGTATACAATGCGATTTCTAAAGAATTGGCTTTAAAAAAAGTAACGCTTGTTGCAGTAAGTAAAACCAAGCCTAATACAGATATCGAGTCATTGTATTCTCTTGGTCAAAAAGATTTTGGAGAGAATTACGTGCAAGAACTAGTTGATAAGCAAGCTGCATTACCCAAAGATATTCTTTGGCATTTTATTGGTCATTTACAGAGCAATAAAGTAAAATATATTGCTCCATTTGTGCATTTAATTCATGGAGTAGATAGTTTAAAATTATTACAGGAAATTAATAAACAAGGAATAAAGAATAATCGAATTATTAATTGTTTACTTCAAATTCATATAGCTCTGGAAGAAACAAAATTTGGATTAGATGAAACAGAATTAAGCGCTGTTAATGATATAATTGAGGGCTTAACCAATGTTCAAATTTGCGGGTTGATGGGTATGGCTACTTTTACTGAAGATCTAGTAAAAGTAGGTGAGGAGTTTACCTATTTAAAATCATTGTTCGAACAATTCAAACAAAAAATGTTCAACAATACTTCATTTACAACCCTATCAATGGGTATGAGTGGCGATTATCAGCAGGCTATCAATTGTGGAAGTAATTTGGTTAGGATTGGAAGCCTGTTATTCGGCGCAAGGAACTACTCAAAATAAAAGAGCGAATCGATTGATCCGCCCTTATTTTTATTTCAACGTTTCGTGTAACCAACTATAGAATTCTCTTTGCCATACCAATGCATTTTGAGCACTTAGTACCCAATGATTTTCTTCAGGTAAATAAAGGAGTTTGCTTTTGATTCCTTTAAGTTGAGCGGCCTGAAATGCTTGTAATCCTTGTTCAATTGGTACTCGGTAATCTTTTCCACCTTGCACAATCATTATCGGAGTATTCCACTTAGCAACAAAATTACTAGGGTTGAATTGATTGTATGTTTTTTGAGCGGCTGCATTATTTTTTTCCCAATAAGGGCCACCATAATCAAAGTTTACAAACCACATTTCTTCAGTAGTTCCGTACATACTTTTGGTATCAAAAATACCATCATGCGCAATAAATGTTTTGAAACGATTGTTATGTATTCCTGCTAAATAAAATGCAGAATAACCACCATAGCTGGCACCTACGCAGCCTAATCTGTTCTTATCAACATAGGATGCCTTAGTTACTGCATCAATTGCTGATAAATAATCATTCATTACTTGGCCTCCATGATCTTTGCTGATCTGTTCATTCCACTTAGTTCCATGCCCGGGCATTCCTCTTCTATTAGGTGCTACAATAATGTATCCTTTAGAAGCCATTAATTGTAGATTCCAACGGAAAGAATAAAATTGTGTAAGTGGACTTTGTGGACCGCCTTGACAAAGCAATAAGGTTGGATATTTTTTAGTAGAATCGAAATCTGGTGGGTATACTACCCAAACCAACATCTTTTTATTGTCGGTTGTTGTTACCCATTTTCTTTCTGATTTTACCATTCCAATAGTATTGTAAAAAGCATCATTGACATGGGTTAATTGAGTCATTGAACCAGATGCTATATCAACACTGTATAATTCTGCTGCGTGATTAAAATCGGTTCTTGAAACAATTAAACTTTGATTTGATTGACCAACAATTCCGTTTATATCAAAATCTCCTTTTGTAATTTGACGAATAGTTGGAACCATTTTACTCATGATAGGGTTAGCAACACTAAATAATTGAAGCGTTCCATTAATTGGGGCCCAGAAAAACAATTGTTTACCATCATCACTCCATTTAAATCCCTCTACATGAATTTCATCTCTGCTAGCGGTTAAGTTAACTTTAGCACCATTATTCAAGAGAAGTACAAGGTCTTGCTTGTCAGCCTCATAGCCATCTCTTTTCATTTGCATATAAGCCAATTCTCCTGCGCTATTGAATTGAGGAGCTAAATCGTATCCTTTATTGGCTTCTGTTAAATTTTTAGTTAAACCTTTTTCAATGTCATATTCATATATGTCGGTATTAGTACTAATTGCATAGGCAGTACCATATTTTTTCTTTGCCACATACAAAACCTTTTTACTATCAGGACTCCATATAAAATCTTCATCACCACCAAAGGGTTGTTGAGGACAATCGTATGCTTCCCCCACCATTATATCTTTTGCCTCGCCAGTTTTACCATTATTAATTGGGGCAATAAATACGTGAGAAAACTTTCCATCTTCCCAAGTATCCCAATGACGATAATTTAAAGATGTATAAATCAACACATTTGATTTTGGAAGATCACTGTAGAAATCCGTACCAGCAACATTATTGATTTTTATTTCTGCACTACTAATTGAATACTTTCCGTTAGCAGAAATACGATCATTATTTAATATGCCATTTGTTTCTGTAATTTCTTCAGCATTACCGCCATTAATAGGTATTTTATATTTTTTTCTTACCGATTTATTCAATTGTAAGTCAGGTATAGCAACACTATACAATACAAACTTTTTATCATAACTAATACCTAAAGCAGATACTCTTCCTAGTTGCCAAAGATTTTCAGGAGTTAATCTATTTTGGGCAGAACTTCCGAAACCAATAATTACACAACTAAAGAAAAACAGTATTGTTTTCATAAATTATTTTTTTGTTTTTGAATAGTCTAAAACCAAATGTACAAATGCTTTTACCCCAACATCTAATCTAGAATCATTGATAAAAAAACTAGGTGTATGATGATCAGGTGCCGAATCAAAAGTGGGAAATTGAGGATCTCTTGCTCCTAAATAAAAAAAGAATGCAGGTGCTTTTTTCCCAAAGTAAGAAAAATCTTCGGCACCAGTTACCCACTCTGTTAGCAATACATTGTCTGTACCTCCTGCTGCTTTTTGTAAACTAGGTAATGACATAGCTACCAAAGCAGGATCATTATAAGTAACTAATGTTTTTTCATCAATCTTTACTTCAGCAATAGCACCATTTGCTTCAGCAATATTTTTTGCTATTTGTTCAATTTTACTGTGAACAAGTTTTTTAGATCGTTCATCAAGTGTACGAATAGTGCCTTCTAATAAAGCTTCTTCGGGTATGATGTTCGAACGAACACCTGCTGAAATTTTGCCAACAGATACAACCACTGGTGCTTTGGTAATTTCGATATTTCTACTTACAATAGTCTGGAGAGCTTGAATAATTTCTGCACTAATTACGATTGGATCAATTGAGTTCCATGGATAAGCACCATGACTTTGTTTACCTTTTATTTTTATTGTAAACCAATCTGAAGATGCCATAAACGATGCTGGTTTATAATAAATTTTACCTAAATCGTATTTCGATTCAATATGAATACCAAATACTGCATCTACTCTAGGATTATCCATTGCACCTTCTTTAATCATTAATGCAGCCCCACCTTCTTCTCCTTCAGGAGGACCTTCTTCTGCAGGTTGGAATAAAAAGACAACCGTTCCATTAATATCGTTTTTAATTTTGCTCAAAACCTCTGCTGCACCTAATAACATAGCTATATGAGTATCATGTCCGCAAGCATGCATAACTGAAACATTAGCTCCATTGTAAGCAGTTTTTGCTTTGGAAGCAAAAGGAAGGCTATTCCTCTCTTCAACTGGTAATGCATCAATATCTGCTCTTAGCGCTACTACTGGTCCGGGTTTGCCACCTTTTAATACACCTACTACACCTGTTTTAGCAACAATACGTGTGCTAATTCCAAAGCTTTTTAAGGCATCTTCTACTTTTTTACAAGTGTTGAATTCTCTGTTTCCTAATTCAGGAAACTCATGAAAATTCCTACGCCAGTTTATTACTTTTGAGTACTCTTCTTTAAACAATTGATCGAGGTTGGGCGGATTATTCTGAGATAATCCAATATCTGCTAAGCTTAATAATAAAAATGACAATAAAATTTTACACATGGTTTCTTTTTAAACTGAATTTGGAAGATAATAAATAAATATAAAACTAAATTAGTAACTTACATATCTATTTATTTGTTTAACTTTTTTAAAAACACAATCATTCAATTATGAAAAAAATCACCACCATTTTCTGCTTAGTTTTGCTCATTTTTGTTTCTAAAAGTGTTATCGCTAGTAGTTCTGAAACTATTATTACAAAAACAACTACTGAAAAAACAACAGAAACAATTAATGATGTAGTAGTTCAAGATGCCATGCTTCA
>JAYVRC010000288.1:0-7542 GCA_043776615.1 Sphingobacteriia bacterium | reverse complement strand
AAAAAGTATGGGTATTTCCTTGAGCTTCTATTTTAGCTTCTGCACTACTTAATACATCGTAAGGTAAACTTGCTACTTGCTTTGCCAATTGAGGCTGGGGCCTTAATGCTTTAAATGGTTGGATTTTTGCCATGCTGCAAATATCGCAAATAAAAAACAAACAAAAACATCTGTGTAAAACCCTTGCTAGCCATGCTTTTGCGCAAATGAATTCAATAAATCGCAAAATACCTGTACACTTTCTAGTGGTAGTGCATTGTACATACTTACTCGAATTCCACCAATAGTTCTATATCCTTTTACACCAATCATTCCTTCTTTTTTACACAAAGCAAGAAAAGGTTCTTCTAATGCGATATCATTTAAAAAAAATACTGCATTCATTTCACTTCTATCTTCTTTTACAACCGGTGCATTAAAAATTGGCAGCGCATCAATGGTATTGTATAATAAAATAGATTTTGCAATACTTCTTTTTCCCATTTCTTGTAACCCACCTTGTTCAATTATCCAACGCAAGGTGAGCATGCTTACATAAACTGCAAACACAGGAGGCGTATTCATTAGTGAACCAGCTTCAATATGCTTTTGGTAATTCATTATTGTAGGAATGGAGCGGGTAATTTTACCTAGTATGTCTTTTTTAATTACCACTAAGTTTACTCCAGCTGCACCCATATTTTTTTGGGCACCAGCATAAATTACAGCACATTCTTTAAAGTTGGCGGGCCTACTAAAAATATCGCTACTCATATCAACTACTAACGGTACTTGGGTTGATGGAAACTTGCTCCATTGTGTTCCCTCCACTGTATTGTTAGAAGTAAAATGCAGGTATGCTGCATTGTCTGGAACAGAAAAACCTTTTTGAATGTATCGATATTGCTGATCGCTGCTATCAGCCACAACTGCCACATTTCCGAAATGTTTTGCCTCTTTCCAGGCTTTATTTCCCCATATACCATTATCGCAATAAGCAGCAGTAGCATTGGTATCGAGCAAATTCATGGGCACTTGCATGAACTGCGTTGTAGCTCCTCCATGTAAAAACAATACTTCATAATGCTCGTCTAAATCCATCAGCTGCCTAACAGCTGCTTTTGCTTCTTCCAAAATTTCTTGGAACCAATTGGTACGGTGACCAATTTCTAATAACGATAAACCAGTATTATTATAATTAATAATTGCTTCTGCAGCTTTTACAAGAACAGGTTGAGGTAAAATAGATGGACCAGAATTAAAATTATACAACATAACCAAAACTTAAAGCACAAAGTAAACCGATTATCTTTACATAATGCAACTCCCTTCAGCCCTTCTCGAAAATGCAGTAGCTCAGTTCGCCAAATTACCAGGAATTGGCAAGAAAACTGCGCTGCGTTTGGTATTACACCTTTTAAAACAGGATTTAGACACAGTTCAATTATTTGGAGAAACCATTGCTAAAATGCGCAGAGATATTAAGTTCTGCCAACGTTGTCACAATATTAGCGATGGAGATATTTGCTCTATTTGTGCAAATTCATCCAGAAATCAGCGCGTAATTTGCGTGGTAGAAAATATAAGAGATGTAATTGCAATAGAAACTACGCAGCAATTTAATGGTACCTACCATGTTTTAGGGGGAATTATTTCTCCGCTCGATGGTATTGGTCCCGATCAACTCAGCATCGAATCATTGGTGAACCGCATTGCAAAGGAAGAAGTGGAAGAACTTGTTTTCGCTTTAAGTCCGAATATTCAGGGCGATACTACTATATTTTATATTCAGAAAAAAATGACCCACTTAAGTTGCAAAGTTACTACTATTGCAAGGGGTATTGCTTTTGGAGGCGAATTAGAGTATGCCGATGAAATGACTTTAGCACGAAGTATTACCAATCGATTGCCCGTTCAGCAATATGTAAAATAAGTTGTATATTTGTTGTTCAAACATTAATTAATTTTTGGATGAAAAATTGGAAAAAAATTGTAGGTATAATTGTTTTAGTAGGGGCCATTATTGGTGGAGTGAAAGTGTACCTCATTTTAACCAAACCCCATCGCGATGTTACCACCGAAAAAGGAGTTACTTTAACTGCACAACAATTATTTGATGCTTTTAAAACCGATGAAAACGCAGCTAATACTAAATACCTCGATAAAGCCATTGAACTAAGTGGAGAAGTAGTAGATATTAGTACCAATCAGGATAGCAATGTTGTGGTGAATTTTAAAACAAGCGATTCTTTATTCGTAATTAATTGTACTTTTAAAACCAACCCTGGCATGCTAAAACCCAATGATAATATAACTTTCAAAGGAATATGTACTGGATACATTCCAGATATGAATGTGGTGATTAATGAAGGAGTGCTGGTGAGGAATTAAGAGTTAAGAATTAAGAGATATGAGATAAGAATTAAGAGATAAGAATTAAGAATTAAGAATTAAGAATTAAAAGTTAGGAATTATGAAAAAAATATTAAGCTTTGTTGCACTAGTTATTTTATTGAATACAACTGCAATTGCACAAAAAACATTCAGCACTAGAAATGGTAAAATATCCTTTATTGCGGCCAAAGACGACGATGTAAAAGCCGTAAATAACGAAGTTACTAGCAGATTATCTGTTAATGGTAGTCTCAATTTTAGTTGTTTAATAAAGGGATTCCGATTTGCCAATGCCGAAATGCAAGATCATTTTAACACCGAATATTTACAAAGCACTCAGTTTCCTAGAGCAGATTTTAAAGGAACAATCACCAATTTATCTGCCATAAATTTTACTAAAGACGGCGAATATAAAGCCGTTGCAAAAGGTAATTTAACCATGCATGGTGTTACCAAAAGTATTACAGTAGATGGCACAATTGTCATAAAAGCCGGCAAACCAACTGCTACAGCTAAGTTCAATATCATCATGACCGACTTTAAAATTGATGCTTCAAGTGTAACCGATAAGGTTTCTGCCGAAATCAACTGCCTTTATCAATAATTTTGCGCAACACCTTTCCCACCTTATCTTTGCAATCAATTCAGACAGATTTGTTTATTGTTCAGTCTGAACTTAGCCCGTTTATTCGGGTTATTAATAGAACTAATAAACGTCTAGAAGTGGCATTTCCATCATTCCAAGCGTTTATCAGTTTATTTATCACTACCAAACTTGTTTGGTTAATGAACTGTATCTTATGCATATTAAAGATGAATTAGCAAAAAGAATACTGGTAATTGATGGTGCAATGGGTACCATGATTCAACGCCACAAATTAGAAGAAGCCGATTATAGAGGTGAGCGATTTAAAGACTGGCATTCCGATGTAAAGGGTAATAACGACCTGCTCTGCATTACTCAACCCGATATCATTAAAGGTATTCATAAACTTTACCTCCAAGCAGGAGCCGATATTATTGAAACCAATACTTTCAGCAGCACAACGATTGCCATGGCCGATTACGATATGCAATCATTAGCATACGAATTAAATGTTGCTGCCGCCAAATGTGCTAAAGATGCTGTTGCAGAATTTATATCTGAAAATCCAACATCAACACCAAAATATGTTGCTGGTGCAATCGGACCATTAAACAAAACACTGAGCCTCTCTCCAGATGTAAATAATCCGGGCTTTAGAGCGGTAACTTTTGATGAAGTAGCTACAGCCTACTACGAACAAATTAGCGGATTAGTAAAGGGTGGGGTTGATATCATTTTAATTGAAACTATTTTTGATACCCTCAATGCTAAAGGCGCCATCTACGCAGTAAAAAAATATTTTAGAGATAAAGGAATTCCAGAATTACCCGTAATGATCAGCGGAACAATTACTGATGCTTCTGGTAGAACATTAAGTGGTCAAACCCTAGAAGCTTTTTACACTTCCGTAATGCATGCAAATCCATTAAGTATCGGATTAAATTGTGCTTTAGGGGCTGCAGAAATGAGAAGTCATATTGAGGAGCTTTCTCAAATTGCCACATGCTTTACCTCTGCTTATCCAAATGCAGGTTTGCCCAATGCAATGGGCGAATACGATGAACAACCGCATGAAACTGCCCATTTTATTGAGGAATGGGCCGAGCAAGGTTTTGTAAATATTGTTGGCGGTTGCTGTGGTACAACACCCGATCATATTAAACATATTGCCGATAATGTTCGTAAAATTCAACCTCGTTTATTACCTGTTTTAGAATCAACGCTTTAATCATGACTAGTATAAAACCATACTTACGTTTAGCAGGATTAGAACCATTGGTGGTTCGACCCGAAACTAATTTTGTAAATGTTGGTGAAAGAACCAATGTAACAGGATCTAAAAAATTTGCTCGCCTCATTAAAGATAATTTATACGAAGAAGCTTTATCTGTAGCACGCCAACAAGTAGAAAGCGGTGCACAGATATTAGATGTAAATATGGATGATGCATTACTTGAAGGAGTAACTGCAATGACTACTTACCTGAATCTTTTGCAAAGCGAACCGGATATTGCTAAGATCCCTATCATGATTGATAGCTCAAAATTTGAAATAATTGAGGCAGGACTAAAATGTGTGCAAGGAAAATGTATTGTTAACTCCATTTCAATGAAAGAAGGAGAAGCCAAATTTATTGAACAAGCTCATATCTGCAAGGCCTATGGCGCGGCTATTATTGTAATGGCGTTTGATGAAGTTGGCCAAGCAGATACAAAAGCAAGAAAAATAGAAATATGCCACAGAGCGTATAAAATATTAACAGAGCAAGTTGGTTTTGCACCACAAGATATTATTTTTGATCCCAATATTTTTGCAGTTGCAACAGGCATAGAAGAGCACAACAATTATGCAGTAGATTTTATTGAAGCTACACGTGAAATAAAAAAGATAATGCCGCTTACCAAAGTGAGTGGTGGTGTTTCTAACGTATCATTTTCATTCAGGGGTAACGATCATGTGCGTGAAGCAATACATTCTGTTTTCTTATTTCATGCCGTAAAAGCTGGTATGGATATGGGTATTGTTAATGCTGGTCAATTAGTAGTGTATGATGAGATTGAACCAACATTAAGAGATTTGTGCGAAGATGTTTTGCTCAATAGAAATAACGATAATAACGAAGCCACCGAAAAATTAATTATTCATGCTGAAACGGTAAAAGCAAAAGGAAAAGTAGAAGTAAAAAATGAAGTGTGGCGATTAGATTCTGTAGAAAAAAGATTGGCGCATTCACTCATCAATGGTATAACCGATTATATAGATGCAGATACTGAAGAAGCTAGGCAAAAATATCCTCGTCCCTTAGATGTTATTGAAGGACCATTAATGGACGGAATGAATATAGTAGGAGATTTATTTGGTGCAGGTAAAATGTTTTTACCTCAAGTAGTTAAGAGTGCTCGTGTAATGAAAAAAAGTGTTGCAGTGCTTACTCCATATATTGAACAAGAAAAAGAAGATAGAAAAAATGCCCATATTGCTGCCGGCACTACCAATGAAGAAACAGCTGGTGCAGCTAAAATTTTATTAGCAACCGTAAAAGGTGATGTTCATGATATAGGTAAAAATATTGTTGGCGTAGTATTAGGATGTAACGGATATGATATTGTTGATTTAGGGGTAATGGTTCCTGCCGATAAAATTTTAGAAGCTGCTCAAAGAGAGAAGGTTGATATTATAGGATTGAGTGGATTAATAACTCCATCATTAGACGAAATGGTGCATATTGCCAAAGAAATGAAGCGCCGCAATATGAAGCAGCCATTGCTTATTGGCGGAGCAACCACTTCTAGAATGCATACAGCAGTAAAAATTTCTCCAGAATTTGATTTGGGTGTTGTGCATGTATTAGATGCATCTCGTAGCGTAACAGTTGCAGGTTCATTGTTAAACAAAGAATTAAAAGTTCCATTCCTTTCTGAGCTAAAATCGGAGTATGTAAAACTAAAAGACGACTTTGATAATAAGAAAGTAGTAAAACAATACTTGAGCTACGAAGAAGCAAAGAAGAATAAGTTTGCTATAAAATGGGATAATTACCAACCAGTAAAACCAAACTTTACAGGTACAAAAATTTTTGATAATTATGATTTAAATGAATTAAGATCGTTTATTGATTGGAAGCCTTTTTTTATTACTTGGGAAATGCATGGAAATTTTCCTGCAATTCTTACTGATACTGTTGTTGGAGTTGAGGCAACTAAATTATACAATGATGCCAATGCATTGTTAGATAAAATAATTGCTGAAAAATGGTTGAACGCTAAAGGGGTAATCGGTTTTTGGGAAGCATCATCTCATAACGATACAGTGATACTAAGCGTAAATGAATCATCATTACCCATCAATTTAGAATTTCATCGTCAACAAATTAAAAAAGCTGCTGGCCAACCTAATTTATCATTGGCAGATTTTATACGCCCTAATACAATAACAGATTCTGGCTCAGATTCCAGATTGAAGATTGCAGATTATATTGGCGCTTTTGCAGTAAGCATACATGGCATTGAGCCCCATTTAAAAAGATTTGAAGCTGCGCTAGATGATTATAATAAAATTATGTTACAAGCATTGGCCGATCGTTTTGCAGAAGCATTTGCAGAAGCTTTACATTTAAAAACCAGAAAAGAATTTTGGGGATATGATACTGCAGAAAAATTAACAGCAGAAGAGCTTATTAAAGAACAATATGTAGGTATTCGCCCAGCACCGGGCTACCCTGCTTGCCCAGATCATACAGAAAAATACAAATTGTTTGAATTGCTAAACGCCAATACCACTGCAGGTATTGAGTTAACAGAAAGTTTGGCTATGTACCCAGCTTCTTCAGTTTGTGGTTGGTATTTTTCTCATCCTCAAAGTCAATATTTTGGTATAGGAAAAATTCAGCGTGATCAATTAGTAGATTATGCAAAAAGAAAAGGAATGGATTTGCCTACAGCGGAAAGATGGTTGAGTCCTATTTTAGAATAATTGACGACATTTACAAAATGAAAACTGCATCGCTACTTGTATTTTGTTCATTGTTATTTACAATAAATGCAATGGCACAAGACAAAAAAGAAAAGAAGGAAAGAAAGGGAGAATTTTATTTTTCTTGGGGATACAATAAAGAATGGTATACCAATTCCAATGTTCGTGTAAACCAACCTTCACTCAATAATAACTACACATTAAAGAATGTAACCGCACATGATAATGTAGGATGGGATCAAGGAATTTTTAATGTGCCTCTAAGCATACCACAATACAATTATCGCATTGGTTATTTCTTTAACAAGAAAAAGGGACTAGCATTTGAAATTAATTTTGATCATACCAAACATATACTTACAGACGGACAAACCGTAAACCTTGTTGGTACTTTAGGTGGAAGAAATGTAGATACGGCTATTTTATTTGCCAAAACAAATGGGTTTAATTATTACTTAAATAATGGAGCTAATTTCTTGTTGTTTAATATTGTTAAAAGATGGACTTGGCATGAAAGTAAGAGCAAGAATTTTAAACTCGATTTCTTAGGGAAAGCAGGTATTGGTCCGGTTATACCGCATGTAGAAAATACATTTTTCGGTAAAGCCAAT
>JAYVRC010000287.1:0-7558 GCA_043776615.1 Sphingobacteriia bacterium | reverse complement strand
CAACATCTCCATAACGTTCATTTAAAAGTACCAATCCATACTTTTGTTGTAAAGCATTATAATAACTTTCAATAGAAGGGGTGGCGCTTCCCAATAATACTTTGGCATTAAATATGGAAGCATAATATATAGCGGCATCTCTGCTTTGGTATCTTGGTGCTGGATCTTGTTGTTTGTATGAAGCATCATGCTCTTCGTCGCATATAATTAATCCTAAGTTGATAAAAGGTAGAAAAAGAGCAGACCTCGCACCAAGTACTACTTTAGTTTCTCCAGTTTTTATTTTATTCCAAATTTCTACTCTTTCATTTGGATTAAATTTAGAATGATAGATAGCTATATGGCCACCTAGGCTTTTTTGTAAGCGCCTAATCATCTGAGCAGTAAGTGCAATTTCGGGTAAGAGGTACAATACTTGTTTATTCAATCGCAATTGCTCTTCAATAAGAGTTATGTATAATTGAGTTTTTCCGCTCGAAGTAACTCCGTGTAGTAAGCATACCGCATTCTTCTCAAAGCTTTTAGCAATTGCTTGTTTTGCATTTAATTGAGCGGGTGATAAAGTAAAATCTACTGAAATATATTTTGGGAGTGATGGTAATCGATCTGTATTTCTTTTTTCAATGATCAAAATTCTTTTTTCAACCAAGCCCTTTAGCTGTGCAGCACTCGCATTTGCCTTTTTTAATAACTCAGGTTGAGTTACTTCGCCAATTGTTTTTTGTAAATGTAAATAGGCAAGTAGCAATTCCATTTGTTTTGGAGCTTTACCCCAATTATTCAATAAGGTTTTTAATTCTTCTTCTTTATTGTAGTTAGGATCAAGTATTATAAAAGAAACTATTTTTTGCTTATACTTTTCTTTTAATTCTTCCCAAATAAAACAAACGCCTTTTTCAATTAGTTTTTTTACTACTGGGTAAGTGTTAGCAATATCCAATAATTGTTGAACCTCACTCAAGCGGAGTTCTTTTTTAATTTCTAAAGCTTCAGCAACAATAAATTCATTGTCGGTAAGATCGCTAAAATCGATACTTCTTTCTTCGTTCCATTGAAGTACGCTTTCACTAGATAGTTTGAGATTAGCAGGTATTGCAGCTTGCATTACTTCGCCCTCGCTGCACATATAATAGTTGGCAATCCATTCCCAGAATTGTAATTGGTTGGGATGAATTAGTGGCTCATTATCTAGAATATTCAAAATGGGCGTTGGGGTAAATCCTGATGGGGGCGTATTCACTATTTTTTTTACAATTCCAGCATACTTTTTATTTTTCCGTAGAGTAACTTCAACACGTATACCTGGTTGAATAGCATCTTTTAAATTATCTGGTACGGACCAAGTATAATTCTTAGGTAAGGCAAGTGGTATAATTACTTCTATAAACAATGAATATTTTTTTCAAAAATACACCTAAGGAGTGGGATATTGAATATAACGTTGAAGTCCTTGCTCCATAAGCATATACACCTTTTTTTTAAGCATTTTCACATCTTTTAATGTTAGCCCTTCAACTGGTACTTCTGCTAAGTAAACAGCTCTGTTTAGGCCAGGTGTTAATTGAAAAATACTTCTGTAGTGCATTCGTTTTAATGTGTCTATAAAAAGTATAGGTTTTATTGGAGTTTGCATTTCTATTGCTATTCTAAATGCTCCATCGTAAAATTCTTTTAATGGATGGTGGGATTCATTGAAAGTGCCTTCAGGAAATATAAAAATAGACACTCCATGATTAATAGCTGCTTTAAGTGCACGAAAGCTCTTTGCTCTTGCTTCTGTATTTTTTCTATTTACAAGTACCACAGCAGCCCGATAAATCCAACCAAATATGGGTACTTTAACCATCTCGTATTTGCCCAATGCCCTGAATGGTTGATGCATACTCAAAACAATCGGTGGAATATCCATGTAGGAAATATGATTAGCAACAAAAATGTATTGTTTTTTTGTATCGTGCGGTGACTCATAAATTTCACCATGTTTTATCCCAATGAGTATATACCAAATTCTCCCCCATATTTTGCAAAAGTGATAAACCCAATTGCCACCAACAACTTTTCCAAAGGGAATTGAAAGCATAATAAATGGAAAAAAAATAAACATCACTAACACAAAAGTGATCAAAGCGTAGATGGTGTATAAAAACTGTAATACCCTTATTAATTGTTTCATATGAAGGACTTAAGGTATAAAACACTATTATATAAACCAAAAAAAGAGCGATTCAATTAATGAATCACTCTTTTAGATTTTGCAAATTAAACTAGAATTTGTAATAGGCAGCTAAAATAAATGTGCTTGTATTCTTTCCCAATAAGCCATTACTTTTAGAAAATAAGTCTTGATCACTCATGTCGTATCTTAATTCTGGGATGATTGTTAAATGATCAATTTTAATATTGGCAGATAGGGTAGTTGCTGCAATATTTCCACCATTGATTAAAGGGTTTATTTTTCTATCATTAAAAAAATCTTGTCTCAATGTTAATCCGAAAATACTTGTTGGATCATAGTTAATATAAATTGCATTGCTGGTCCAGCTCGAAGTAGTACCTGCTGATATTGTTTGTTGAATGCTGCCATCATAAGCCATACTCCATTTTGCTGCTAATACAGCAGTTGCCACAATATTATATTGAGTAACTTCGCCTCCAGCTTGAAAATTAAGATAGGCTTTTATTTTATCGTTTTTTGTTCCTGTGCTAAATTGGGCTAAAACATATTTAACTGCAGAGGTTGTAGTTGAATAATCAGTTGTGTTTGCGAGTCCTACCATGATAGCAGATTTGCCACTTAATGATATATCTGCTTTAATTCCAGTATGAAAGAATGGGCCGTAGGAGAAACCATACGACATGCTATAGTTTCTATTTGCTGGAGCGTCTACTAATTCATATCCTACGTGTGTAGACCATTTACCGGCAGTTAATTTTACTTTATCAGAAGCTGCAAAACTGAGGTAGGCTTGTTTTAAACTAACCAAAGTACTTGCATCATTGTAGGAGAATTCTTGCGCCCTTCTTCCAAACCCTAAGTCAACAATAGCTGAAACTTTGCCATAAGTTTGGTCAACTCTTGCAGATGCCATGCCTAGTTCAAAAGAGTTTTGGGAATTTGTAAAACTAGTTAAGTTATTAGTTTTATTAGGGGCATCGGCAAAATTATACCGGTAATAACCATCTAATGAGCCAGAAAAAGTGGTGGTTGATTTTTTTGTTGAATCAGTTTGAGCATTAATTGATTGAAATGCGCAAACGAATAGTAAAGCAGGTAAAATTTTCTTTAACATTGTAATGGTTTTAAGTTTAACAAATGGGTACAGCCTTTAAACCTGATCAGAGGTTTATCAAATGGCTGTACCTTATTTTTTTAAATGGATTAAGCTAATTGCGGAGAACGTCCATATTTTTCATCATGTTGAGAAGCATCTAATCCTTCTTCTTCTTCTTCAGAGCTTACTCTTAATGGGAGTACTAAATTAATAAATTTAAATATCCCAAAAGAAACAACAAAACTGTAGGATACTACAATCAATAATGCTTTTACTTGAATAAAAAAGAAAGCGGCATTGCCATTTAATAACCCATCAGCTCCAGCAGAGTTCACCGTTTTAGTTGCAAAAAAACCAGTCATTAGCATTCCTACAATTCCGCCTACACCGTGACAAGGAAATACATCTAATGTGTCATCTAGCGTAGATTTACTTTTATAATACACAGCAATATTCGAGATAATTGCTGCAACAAATCCTATAAAAATACTTTGTGGAACAGCAACAAAACCTGCTGCAGGAGTGATGGCAACTAAGCCTACAACTGCACCAATACAGAATCCAAGTACAGAAGGTTTTTTGCCTCTAATTACATCAAAAAACATCCATGATAAACCCGCAGCGGCTGCGGCTGTATTTGTAGTTGCAAATGCAGAAACTGCAAGGGCATTGGATCCCAATGCTGAGCCAGCGTTAAAGCCAAACCAACCAAACCAAAGTAAGCCAGTTCCAATTAAAACATAAGGAATATTAGCAGGAGGTATTTCTCTATGTTCAATATGTGCTTGGCGGCGTTTTAAAACCAATGCACCAGCTAATGCTGCACAGCCTGCAGAAATATGCACAACAGTACCGCCTGCAAAATCTAATGCCCCCATTTTAAATAAAAATCCATCAGGATGCCATGTCCAGTGTGCTATAGGTGCATAAACTAAGATGCTAAACATTGCTATAAATAAAATATATGCAGTAAAACGAATTCTTTCAGCAACTGCACCTACTACTAAACCAGGAGTAATGATGGCAAACATTAGCTGAAACAATGCAAATAATGCCAAAGGAATAGTTGGTGCTAAGCTCCATGGGGCGCCTGAGTTGATTCCTTTAAAGAACATATGAGTAAATGGGTTACCGATAATACCTCCAATTGATTCTCCAAAGCAGAGACTATATCCTACAAATACCCATAAGATACTTACTACTCCTGCCGCTACTACACTTTTGATCATAGTAGATATTACATTTTTACGATGTACCATTCCTCCGTAAAAGAACGCAAGTCCGGGAGTCATCAAAAAAACCAGTGCCGTAGCCACAATAATCCAAGCTATATCGGCACCACTGTATTTACCGCCATCATCAAAATTTGGCAGTGATGGTATAAAGAGAGCGCCAATAGCTACTGCCATCAATACTAAAAAGGGTGCTAGTTGTTTTGCTTTAGATTTTGCCATTTTTAATAAACATTAAAAAATTAAATAATATTATTATGTTTTGCTAAAATATATAAATTATTACAAAATATCAAACAAAATAATACATTAATTAAAATGTAATGTGTATAATCGATTATAAATTAATATTTAAATTAGATTTTAAATACAAAAACCTATCATTTTATGATAGGTTTTTGTAACATGTAATTAATTATAATATATTATATATTCATCAAATAGCTTTGATCTTTTGATTCGAGAATTGATGATCCCATCAAAAATTCGTCAACTTTTCTTGCCGATTCTCTTCCTTCACTTATAGCCCAAACAACCAAGGATTGACCTCTTCTCATATCTCCAGCTGTAAATACCTTCTGAATATTGGTTTGAAATGATTTTTCTGAAGCTTTTATATTACCCCTTTCGTCTAATTCTACTTCCATTTGATTTAAAAGTCCCTCATGCTGAGGATGCAAAAACCCCATTGCTAAAAATGCTAAGTCACATTGAATGGATCTTTCTGATCCTTTAATTTCTTCGAAACCAGCAGATTTACCATCCAACCCAATTTTCCATTCTAAATCAACAATTTCTACTGCAACTAATTCATTGTCTGCATTACCAATAAATTTCTTGGTTGCAACAGCCCACTCTCTGTTTGATCCTTCTTCATGGGAAGATGTTGTTTTGAGCAACATCGGAAATTGTGGCCATGGCATATTTGCTGTTCTTGATTGGGGCGGTTTGGGCATCAACTCAAATTGTGTAATACCTGCTGCGCCTTGTCGATTAGATGTTCCCACACAATCGCTACCTGTATCGCCACCGCCAATTACTATTACATGTTTACCTTTTGCAGATATAGGTTCTTCTTTAATTACTTTATTACTTACTCTGTTATTTTGTTGTTTTAAAAATTCCATAGCAAAATGAACTCCTTTTAGTGCTCTTCCTTCTATGTTTAGATCTCTAGGAATAGTAGAACCTCCAGCCAATATTATGGCATTGTATTCTCTCAATAAATCATTGATAGATACATCTACTCCAACATTTGAATTGCATTTAAATACTACACCTTCTTCTTCCATTATTTTTATCCGTCTGTCAATCACCCATTTTTCTAATTTAAAATCGGGTATGCCATATCTTAATAATCCACCTGGTGCATCATCTCTCTCAAAAACAGTAACGGCATGACCTGCATAATTTAATTGTGCTGCGGATGCTAAACCAGTTGGTCCTGATCCAATAATGGCTACTTTTTTCCCAGTTTTTAATGTTGGTTTTTTTGGAAGTACAAATCCTTTATCAAATGCAATTTCAATAATGTGCTTTTCAATTTCTTCAATGGTAATTGCAGGTTCATTAATTCCTAAAACACAGGCACTTTCGCAAGGTGCGGGACAAATTCTTCCAGTAAATTCAGGGAAATTATTAGTAGCAGTCAATATTTCATAAGCTTCTTCCCAGCTTTCTCTATAAACAGCATCATTGAATTCTGGAATAATATTTCCGAGAGGACAACCATTGTGACAAAATGGAACACCACAATTCATACATCTTGCAGCTTGTTGGTTTAATTTTTTTTCAGAATAACGTTCTATAAATTCATTGTAATCGTTAACTCTTTCTTCTGGAGTACGCTTTGATGGTAATTCTCTCGTAAATTCTAAAAAGCCTGTTGGTTTACCCATATGAGTTATGAATTAAGAGTTATGAATTAAGAGTTATGAATTAAGAGTTGTTGGTAATTTTTTTGGTAGTTTTTTGTAATACTTTTTTATAGTCTGAAGGAAATACTTTGACAAAATTTTTCAATTGATTATCAAAATCTTTTAAAATAAAATCCCCGACTGTACTTTTTGTATATGACAAATGATTAGAAATTAGTTTTTTGATAATTACAATATCTTCTTCATTAATTGAATCTAATTCTACCATTTCCATATTACATTTTTTTGCGAACTCATTTTTAACATCGTACACAAACGCAATACCACCGCTCATTCCAGCAGCAAAGTTTCTTCCAGTATCTCCTAAAATAATAGCTACACCTCCAGTCATGTATTCGCAACCATGATCACCTACGCCTTCTGTAACAACCATTGCTCCTGAATTACGAACTGCAAATCTTTCTCCTGCTTTTCCTCTAATATAAGCTTCGCCAGAAGTGGCACCATATAAAGCTACATTACCTATTATACTATTGTGCTCTGCAGTAAATGTTGCTTTTGATGATGGATAAACAATCAATTTTGCCCCACTTAATCCTTTGCCAAAATAATCATTTGCATCACCTTCTAATTCAAGTGTAATTCCTTTAGTATTAAATGCTCCAAAACTTTGTCCCGCTGTTCCATTAAAATAAAAATGTACTGTATCATTAGGTAAGCCTGATGCTTTATAAACTTTAGTAATTTCATTTGATACTATGGTTCCTACAGTTCTATCAGTATTTTTAATAGTAAAAGATGCTGTTACTTTTTCTTTTGTATCGATAGCTTTCTGCGCTACACTCATCAACTGCCAATCTAAAACATCAGCCAAACCATGATCTTGTTCTTCTTGTTTATACAGCCCTGTATTCTCTGAATCTGGTTCTTTATAAAGCACTTTCGATATGTCTAGATTTTTATATTTCCAATGGGTGCTATTTTGTTTTTGTTGTAGGTTTTCAGTTTGACCAATCATTTCATTTACTGTTTTATAACCAAGCTCTGCCATGATTTCTCTTAACTCCTGTGTGATAAACTTAAAAAAATTAACTACGTGTTCTGCATCTCCAGTAAATCTTCTACGCAAGGTCTCATCTTGTGTGGCAACTCCAACGGGACAAGTATTCATGTGACA
>JAYVRC010000286.1:0-2006 GCA_043776615.1 Sphingobacteriia bacterium | reverse complement strand
GAAAAGAAACTTTATTTTAGGGTTAGTAAAAAAATACATCAATGAAACGTACATTCCAACCACATAAGCGTCGTAGAAAAACCGTACACGGTTTCCGTAAACGTATGGAATCTGCAAATGGCCGTAAAGTATTGGCAAGCCGCAGAGCGAAAGGTCGCAAGAAACTATCTGTTTCTAGCGAAAAAGGATTAAAGTAAATTCCCTACTCCCCCAAAGGAGAGAGATAGTTATCAAAACTTTGATAGCTATGCTGGGTTTAAAATAATAGCTCCGTCTTTATGGCGGGGCTTTTTTAGTTTTGTAACAACAATGAGCAAAGTAAACAGTTACTCAAAGCAAGAAAAACTCAAAAGCCGAAAAGCTTTAGATGAGCTGTTTGCAGAAGGTAAATCAATTACTGTTTTTCCAATTAAGGTTTTTTATACATTGAATATAGCAGATGAAAAGATGTTTAATAAAACTGGTGTTAATGCAGGTGTAGGTGTAAGTGCTAGGGTTTTTAAGAAAGCAGTAGAAAGAAATAGAATAAAAAGATTATTGCGTGAGAATTACAGAACGCAAAAGCAAGAACTTGTTTCAAATATCGAGTCAAAGAAATTGCATTTATCAGTATTCTTTTTATTCATTGGAAAAGAAATACCTGAACTGGTTGATTTAAAAGAACCAATGAGAAGGGTGTTAGAGAAGTTGATTCAGATTGCGGCATTGCGGGATTTTTAATAAATTAATATAAGTAGAATGTGTTCAAGCTGTATTATAACAACTAAAAAAAATCAACTTCATTTTTCAATAGCTACTATATTAGGATATGCGCTCATTCCATTCATTAAAATATATCAATACCTTATCTCTCCAATTTTAGGTCCAAAATGCAGATTTGTTCCTAGCTGTTCAAAATATGCTGAAGAAGCGTTAAAAAAATATGGACTTTTTAAAGGAGGGTGGTTATTTATTAAACGATTTAGCAAATGCAGGCCAGGTGGCGGTTCTGGATGGGATCCTGTTCCTTAACTACTGCTTAGGTGCAATTGTAAGTGCCTGCAACTTCACAATCGTTTCCCTGATTTCTTTGATGCTATAAAAACGATATATCTCTGGTTCTTTTCCGTCTACCATTTCAGCAGATCGCATTTGATGATAAGGACCTACAACTTCTGATAAATGATTACTCGAAATTTTTACTGCCTGATTTGGGAGGATAAAATAATTTCGATTAGCAATAGAAACATTTTTTCCTTCAACCAATAATTTTAATGAATCTATTTTCTGTTTTAAAGATTCCTGTGTTATTATATTTTGAGTAAGTTTTGCACTCGTATATTTTTGATAACTCCCAATGATGGTATCATTCTTTACGTTTATAACATACAATCCATTATCCAACATTTCTACAGTTGCTTCACCAGCTGGAGTACTTAACTTAAAACTCACTTTTTTACTATCAATGTTTAATAATTTTTCTACATGCCCCGATCCATCTTTTGATTTAATTGTACCAGCATTTAAATCAATATTTGCTTCACCCTTACTCATTACTATAATTGTTTTGTGTTCATCGGAACATGCAGTCAGGCATAAAAATGCAAAAAAGTAAACAATCATTTTTTTCATATAGCGAAAAATAAAAATCCTGTCACGAGTTATTCATGACAGGATAAAAATACAATATATATTTCAGTTTATTTTGAAGCACTAAAACGCTCAGCAACTTTATTCCAATTAACCACATTCCAAAAAGCAGCTAAATAATCAGCTCTGCGGTTTTGGTATTTTAAATAATAGGCATGTTCCCAAACATCAGCTCCTAAAATAGGGCTACCCTTTACTTCTGCAACATCCATCAAAGGATTATCTTGATTTGGGGTAGATGAAACTTCAAGCTTGCCATCTTTTACAATTAACCAAGCCCATCCACTACCAAAACGAGTCATGCCTGCAGCAGCAAATTTTTCTTTGAAAACATCCAAAGAACCGAATGCGCTGTTGATTGCATCCGCTAAATCACC
>JAYVRC010000285.1:0-7731 GCA_043776615.1 Sphingobacteriia bacterium | reverse complement strand
ATATTGAAGGCTTTACCGTTTTACCACAAATGGGACGAGTTGTGTTTCCTGTATTAGAACCATTTGGCAAGGATTTAGATACGCTAGCATTTTCAGGAGTACCTGCAGCTACAAAACTTAAATATGTTTACTATCAATTGTATGATTCAATTAAAGCAATTGCTCAAACATATGCCAACTTGAATCGATTTATAATGCAAGGTCAAGTAAAAGGAAGTGCAGGTGGGTCTGAAATTTATTTGAATACTTTTAATATTCCACAAGGCTCTGTTTCTGTAACTGCAGGCGGACAAGTTCTTAGAGAAGGAAGCGACTTTATTGTTGATTATAATTTAGGCACAGTAAAAATTATTAATCAAGGAATTTTAAGTTCAAGTGTTCCGGTTAGTGTTTCTTTTGAAAATAATATCGGATTTGGAGTTCAACAAAGAGGATTTACAGGATTAAGATTAGATTATTTGGTAAATAAAAAATTAAGCATTGGTGCTGGATTGGTGAAATTAGGTGAAAGACCTTTTTTTACTAAAATGGGATATGGCGATGATCCAATAAAGAATACAATGTATGGATTAGACTTTAGTTATCGATCTGAGTTACCCGGGTTATCTAGATTGCTAAATCATTTGCCATTTTATGATTCTAAAGCAAAGTCCTCAATAAATGCTTATGGAGAAGCTGCTTATTTACAGCCTGGTCATCCATCACAAATTGGTAAAGGAGAGCAAGGATTAATTTTCATTGATGACTTTGAAGGTACAAGGGCTACAATAGATTTAAGGTTTCCATTTGTTTCTTGGGCTATGGCTTCTACGCCTCAGGGGAATCCTAAATTTGCAGAATCTATTTTAACTGATAGTATAGATTACAATAAAAATAGGGCCAAAATTTCGTGGTATAATATTGAACCTAATTTACAAGATAAAAATAGTCCGAATAACCCTTTGCGAAGAAACCTAGCGGAATTGAGTGACCCAAGAGTGCGTCAGGTTTTTACAAATGAGTTGTATCCTCAAAGAACAACCAATATTACCGACGTACAAACTGCTACTTTTGATTTAGCTTATTATCCTACCGATAAAGGACCATACAATTATGAGTCATCATCATCTCAAATAAATAGCTTAGGAAAATTAAATAATCCAGCTGCTCGATGGGGTGGATTAATGCGATCGATTGATCAGACTGATTTTGAAACCAATAATATTGAATTTGTAGAAATTTGGTTACAAAATCCTTTCATCAAGAATCCATCAAGTAAGGGCGGCAAACTTTTACTCAATTTTGGAAATATTAGCGAAGACATTTTAAAAGATGGAAAAAGATTTTATGAAAATGGAATAAATACGCCAACAGTTCCTGCTGCAGTAGACAGTAGTAATACATGGGGTAAAACACCCGTAAATCCAATTCAAATCACACAAGCTTTTAGTAATGATCCAAATGATAGACCTTTTCAAGATGTAGGTTTAGATGGAATTGATGACAGTGGGGAGAGAAGGAAAAAAGGCTACGTGCTTCAACGACTTGCAAATAATTTTGGCGTAGGTTCTCAAGTGTATCAAAAAACATTAATAGATCCATCTATTGATAATTATACATGGTATCGAGATCCAAGTTTTGATGCATTGGGTACGGGAATTTTGGGGAGGTATAAAAATTTTAACAATCAACAAGGTAATTCACCCATATCAACCACCAGCGGACAATTTACTTCAGCTGCAACATTGTACCCCGATAATGAAGATTTAAACAGGGATAATACTTTGAATGAAACGGAAGCCTATTATGAGTATGAAGTAGCTTTAAAGCCGGGAATGGATGTTGGAATAACTCCTTATGTTACAGACAAACGAAAAGTAACAGTTAATTCCCCAGATGGTATAGTAAGAACTGAAGATTGGTTTTTATTCAGAATTCCTATTAAGAATTATAGTAGAAAAATTGGAAGTATCCCTGATTTTAAATCGATCCGTTTTGTACGTATGTATTTAACAGATTTCGAAGATTCGGTTGTTCTTAGGATGGCAAAATTAGATCTTGTTAGGAATCAATGGCGACAATTTATTTTTAATATTGATACAACAGGATCATATACACCAATTAATAATACTGGTGGAACAACTTTAAATACTTTGGCAGTTAACTTAGAAGAGAATAGTAGTAGACAGCCAGTAAATTATATAATGCCTCCTAATGTAGAACGTGTACAACTATTAAGTAATAATGGTGTTAACCTTCAGCAAAATGAACAAGCGCTCAGTTTGAGAATTAATAATCTTGCTAGTGGATCATCAAGAGGTGTATTTAAAACATTGAATTTAGATTTAAGAAGGTATTCAAAATTATCGATGTACATGCATGCAGAATCGATAGTTGGTCAACGTACTTTAATTGATGGCGAATTATTTGCAATCGTTAGAATTGGTCAAGATTTTTTAAATAATTATTACGAGGTAAAACTCCCTTTAAAAATTACACCACCTGGAACCTATCCAAGAGGGCAGGAAGAAAGAGTATGGCCAACTAGTAATAATATTGATTTTGATATGCGCGATTTAATCGACTTGAAATTATTGAGAAACAATAGCAGCCAATCTGTTACCAATATTTTTAGAAGAACTATCGGGAATAAAGTATTCTCAATTATGGGTAACCCTAATCTTGGAGAAGTTCGTGGCATGTTAGTGGGTATTGAAAATCCGTTTAGAGGTGATGGACAATCTGCAAGTGTAGAAGCATGGATGAATGAGCTTCGCTTATCTGGCTTGAATGAGAACGGTGGATGGGCTGCTTTAGGAAGGGTAGATTTGGTTTTGGCTGATCTTGGAACTTTATCAATTTCCGCAAATCGGTATACTCAAGGATTTGGCTCAATTGAACAAAGAGTAAATGAAAGAGCTAAGGATAATTTGGTTCAATTTGATATTGCTGCAAATATTGATGCAGGAAAGTTGGCTCCAAAGAAAGCAAGATTATCTATTCCGGTTTATGCAAGTTTTAATAAAAGTTCGCGAACGCCTGAATTCGATCCTTATGATTTGGATATTATTTACAAAGAAAAATTAAATAATAGTCCAGCAGCAAAAAGAGATTCAATACGAAAGGCAGCTGCAGATGAAACAACTATTCAAACTATCAACTTTACTAATGTAAGAGTTATGCCAGGAAATGCTAAACCTGGCTTGCTTAGGCTAAGTAATTTTGATTTGAGTTATGCATTTTCTCAAACCGATCATACTAGCCCAGTGGTACTTCAAAATAAAGTGATTAGGCATAGAGTCGGTTTCGGATATACTTATGTAGGTCAAAATAATTATAAGGAGCCATTCAAAAAATTAATCAAAGGAAAATCTCCATGGCTTGCATGGATAAGAGATTTTAATTACAACCTTCGTCCGTCTTTTCTTAGTTTCAGGTCTGATATCAATCGCCAGTTCGGTGAATTTATTCCTCGAATTGTAAATTCTTTTAGTAGTAAAGTAGACAGGGTAGATACCACTTATGATAAGTATTTTACTTTTGATCGATTTTATAATATGCGTTGGGATATTACCCGCTCATTAAATGCAGATTTTAATGCTACCAATAATGCAAGGATTGATGAGCCTTTTGGAAGAATTGATAATAGTGCTAAAAAAGATTCAGTTCGAGGAAATTTGTTGAATGGTGGTAGAAATACATTGTATCAACAAAAAGCATTACTGAATTATACTATTCCATTAAATAAATTTCCTTTTTCTGATTGGATAACAGCAAGGTATAGTTATGGTACTTCTTATAGTTGGATTGGGGCAAGTAGAATTGCAGTTAATTTAGGAAATACTATTGAGAACTCGCAAGAGAATAATTTTATTGCACAATTAAGTTTTGGAAATCTCTATGCAAAATCTAAATGGTTAAGAGCGCTTGATAATATTCCTCCACCTAATGCTAAGAGTGATGCAGCTAATAAAAAATTGATAAGTGCATTGGGCTCAACATTACCTTCAAAAGAAGAAACATTAAAAGGATTAAATGGAAAAGTTAGAATAGATGCATTACAAAAGTGGCGACAACAACGTAGGGATATTAGAATAGCTGAAAAATTGACTAACGCTAATTTAATGCCCGAGCTAAATGGTTTTCAAAGAACTTTTGGGAAGCTGATAACTATGTTTAAAAATGCTTCAATAAACTATGGTGAAAACTTTAGAAGTCGTTTGCCTGGATATATGGATAGTACACATTTTCTTGGACAGAATTTTCAAAGTATGGCACCTGGCTTGGATTATACTTTTGGTAAGCAACCAGATAATGACTGGATAAACAGTAAAATTTCAAAAGGATTATTATCGAAGGACAGCACTTTTAATTTCTTGTTCCGCCAGAGTTTCGAACAACGCCTCAGTATTACCGCACAACTGCAGCCAATAAGAGAATTGATTATCGACTTGAATGTAGATAAAACCTTTACCAAAGATTATGCAGCATTAATTAAAGATACTACTGGAACTGGTAATAATTTTGGACAATTAAATCCATTATTAAATGGTGGATTTAGTGTTTCTTATATTGCATTTAGTACTTTATTTGGAAGTCAAAACCCAAATGAAATCTCAACAACATTCAAAGAATTTGAAAGCAATAGAATTATAGTTTCAAAGAGAGTTGCAGAATCAAATCCATATTGGCAAGCTTTACCAAGTAATCAGCAATTTACTGCTGATGGATTTGCAACTGGATACAATCGGTATTCACAAAGTGTATTGCTTCCTGCTTTTCTTGCAGCATATACTAAGCAAAATCCAAATAGTGTTGCATTAATAAAAAATGGCTCTAATAGTATTAGCTCAAATCCATTTGCAGGAATCATTCCTCGCCCGAACTGGAAAATAACTTATACAGGATTAAGTAAAATACCATCACTTGCAAGCACATTTAGTAATATTACTATTAGTCATGGATATAATGGTCAGTTGAGTTTGAACAGCTTTAATAGTGCTTTGTTATACCAAGATCCATTTAGATTAAGCGCCCCAGGATTTATCGATACTACAAGTGGAAACTTTATTCCATTCTTCTTAATTCCAAATGTGAGTATTTCTGAACGTTTTGAGCCTTTAATTAAGGTGGATATTACGACGATAAATCAGCTTAACATTAATTTCGAATATCGGAAGAGCCGCCAATTAAGCATGAGTTTAATTGATTATCAACTCAGCGAAAGCAGAAGTACAGAAATTATTTTTGGTATGAATTGGAGAAAAAAAGGAATCAATCTTCCATTTAAATTGCCTGGTGGGAAAAGTAAAAAATTACAAAACGACCTCAATCTTAAATTAGATATTTCAATTAGAGATGTTGCTATTAGCAATAGTAGGTTAGATCAGGGAATTGCTTATGGTACAGGCGGACAGAAAGAAATTACCATACAACCCGCTATTGATTATGTATTGAATAATAGAATTAACATTAAGTTCTTTTTTGATCAAAGAAGGGTAACACCATATATTTCTACATCTGCACCAATAGTTAATACTAGAGCTGGTGTTAATATCAGAATTTCTTTAGCGCAATAATCAGCTTTTTCTAAAAGCCCATTTACCCAATTCTTTCCAGCTTACTTTTTTGCCATACATTAGAATTCCTGTTCTATAAATTTTAGCACTAAGCCATGTGGTTAATAAAAACCCTGCTATTAAACTAATCATACTTGCGCCTAATTGCCAATACGGAACTGTTCCTGGAACGCCATAAGCAATTCTAGCCATCATCACCATTGGAGAACTAAAGGGAATAATACTTGCCCATGTTGCAATTGATGTGCTAGGATCTTGAACTGCATTGGTCATGATAATAAATGAAAAAATGATTGGCATTGTAATAGGCAACATCAAACTTTGTGCATCTTGAGGATCTTCATTTACTACACTACCTACAGCAGCGAATAATGAAGAGTAGAAAAGGTAGCCGCCTAAAAAGTAAAAGATAAAACAACCAATAATTACTGGCCAATTGGCTGTGCTCATTGTATGCTGAAGCTTATATATTTTTTGAGCTGCTTCCCCAGCCTGAGCCATGCCTCCACCAGGTATTTGTCCATTGTATTGTTGCAAAGTATTAACTTGTTGCATAACATCATGAGGTATTAATAACTGTGCTGCGGTGGTTATGCCAAGAATTAAAATAATCCACATAAGAAATTGAGTTAATCCAACTGCTCCAATTCCTATAATTTTTCCAAGCATTAATTGGAAAGGTTTTACACTGCTAATCATCACTTCAGCAATTCTGTTGGTTTTTTCTTCCATTACACCTCTCATAACCATTGCGCCATAAATAAACATGGTAATATATATTAACATCCCGCTTCCAAAACCAATACCGTAAGATAAAGCGGCATTGCTTTCCTTCGCAGATTCACCATTACCTTCTTCCAAAGACTTTAATTCAGCAAATCTAGATTTTGAACGTATTGAATCTAATTCGCCTCTATTGATTCCAGCGTCTTGTAATAATTTATCTTCAATTGCTGCATTTATTCGATCGCTAATTTTGTCCTCAGTTCCAATACTTATTCTTTTCTTTGATCGAATGATATAGTTTGTTTTAATTGTCCCTTCAAATTTTGGAATAATAATAATATCTGTATAACCATTTTTTAAATAATTGGCAGTATCAATATTTTCTGGAAATTCAAAATGAATTTCTTTGGTATCTTGTAAATTTCCTTTAAAATACCCGTTATTATCTACTACTGCAATCTTGTGTGCATCTTTTCCACTAATCGACAAAAAAGTTACGACTGCAAAAAAACCAACCATTAATATGGGCATTAATATAGTAGTGAGTAAAAAACGTTTGTTCATTACTCTACTTAAATATTCTCTTTGAATGATTAAAGAAATCTTATTCATATTTTATCTTTTAATAATTGTATTATCAATTAAAATTTAATTTAAATTTTTTGAAATGCTCTAGATGTTGCATGAGTACTTTCTACCAATGAAATAAAAATCTCATTAAGAGATGGCAGTATTTCTTTAAATGATTCGATTATATAATTATTATTTAAGAAATAGCTTAACACATCATTACTCTTAAAGCCCTCATTTATTTTAACAATCAGTTCTCTGTTTTTATGTTCTAAAATTACAAATGCTTCGGAGTTCGATTCTACTGAAGATGTTGATAGTGCAATACTAAATTTGTTTTGTTTAAATTGTTGTTTAATTTCTTGTACACTTCCATCAAGCACTTTTTTGCCTAAATTAATTAGTACAATATGATCGCAAATTTCTTCAACTTGTTCCATTCTATGCGTACTAAAAATAACGGTACTTCCTCTTTGAGCTAATCCAAAAATTTCATCTTTAATTAGGTTGGCGTTTAATGGATCTAAACCACTAAATGGTTCATCAAGTATAATTAATTTAGGCTCATGTAAAACTGTAATTACAAATTGAAGTTTCTGACTCATTCCTTTACTAAGATCTTCTACCTTTTTATTCCACCAGGTTTCCATTTCTAAGCGTTTAAACCAAAACTTTATTTTCTCCATTGCTTCAGGTTTGCTTAATCCCTTTAACTGAGCTAAGTATAAAGCATGTTCACCAATTTTCATTTTTTTATACAATCCTCTTTCCTCAGGCATGTACCCAATTTTAATGATATCATCTGAAGGATTAAAAGCTCGACCATCAAATTGAATACTTCCACTATCAGGGTAAAAAATACCAGTTATCATTCTTA
>JAYVRC010000284.1:0-7731 GCA_043776615.1 Sphingobacteriia bacterium | reverse complement strand
ACTAATCATTGGCATCACACTTTTAAAAATGAGGTAGCTAAAATACCAGCATTCTTAGACGACTATGCTTATCTAATTCAGGCTTATATTCATCTACAAGAAATTACTGGAGAAAGCAGTTATTTAGTAAAAGCTCGCTCTCTTACCGATTTTGTAATCAAACATTTTACAGAAGATAATACTGGTTTCTTTTATTATACCCCCGATTTTCAACAAGACATACTGCTTAGAAAAAAGGAAGTGTATGATGGAGCTACCCCTAGTGGAAATGCGGTGATGATGGAAAATCTGCATTATTTGTCTGTTGTTTTTGATAATCAAACCTGGAAAAATCTACTTATTGGTTTAATCGGGTCTTTAGAAAATGCCATTGTTAAACACCCAACATCATTTGCAGTATGGGCCTCCATAGTTCAAATTGTTGTAATGGGTTACAATGAAATTATTATTACTGGGCATCAAGCCAAGTCTTATTTGAATCAAATAAACAAAAGGTTTATGCCAAATAAAATAATTCAAGCCGCAGAAACTAATTTGGATGATTTTCCGTTATTGCATGGTAAGCGATTTGAATTGGAGAGTGATTTGTTTTATTTATGTAGTAATAATACCTGTAAACCTGCTTTTTACACAGTAAATGAGCTTTTAGCAAATATGTAACAACTTTATTTGTAATTTGCCTTTGACAGTGTTTTTAATGGGTTCATATTTAACTAAATAATAATTCGATCATATTTGGCGTTACTTCTACTTAGTATTGTTAAAATTTAATTCATATGTTTTTTTGAGTTTGAAGAATCAAAGGAAAACATATATTTGTCACTGTCAAAACCTTCTTTTGAAAATGAAAATTCTTATTCATATCCTATTTGTAGTGATACTTTCTTTAACCATGGTATCTTGTTTAAAGAAAGGTAGCAAATCAAAAGGTGTTCCCGATGATGGTCAGTTGCATGGGGTAGCCCCAACGTCAAAGCAATCTATGAATTCACCAAGAAATATGGTGTACGTTCAGCCTGGTACATTTCATATGGGCCCAAGTGATGAAGATATTAGCTATAACTATACAACCAGAAATAGGCAAGTTTCTATGCCTGGTTTTTGGATGGACGCAACTGAAATTACTAATAATGAGTACAGGCAGTTCATTAATTGGACTAGAGATTCATTGGCTTTTAAAATATTATTCGGTCAGGGTATTAATAAGCCTGATGATACAATGGCTGTTGACTGGAAAAAAGTTGCTTCTATTAAATGGGATAAAAATACTGTTGAAAAATTAAATGAATTAAACCTTGCTCCTGATAATCGTTTATATGGCAAAGCCGAAATAGATCCAGAAAAATTACTTTACCGTGTAGAGTATTTTGATTTAGTTCAAGCAGCAAGAAGAGAAAATTCCGGACAACCTAGAAAAAATTTCATTGTTAAAAAAGACCAGCGCGTTTATCCCGATACATTGGTTTGGATGAGAGATTTCTCTTATTCTTACAACGAGCCAATGACTAAAAGATATTTTTCTCATCCTGCATTCGGCAACTATCCTGTTGTTGGAGTAAACTGGAAACAAGCAATGGCTTTCTGTCATTGGAGATCACATCTACAAAATACCTTTTTAGAAAAGAAAAAATTTGCTATTGAAGGAGATTATCGTTTACCAAGTGAAGCCGAGTGGGAATATGCTGCAAGAGGTGGTAGAACCAATTCTATGTATCCATGGGGTAGCTATTATCCAAGAAATAAAAAGGGTTGTTTGTTGGCTAACTTCAAACCAGGTAGAGGAAATTATGCAGAAGATGGAGGGTTTTATACTGTAAGAGCAGATGCATATTGGGCCAATGATTATGGCTTATTTAATATGTCTGGAAATGTAGCAGAGTGGACAGGCTCTTATTTTTACGAAGGTGCCTATAATTTCATGAGTGATATGAGTCCGGATATCCGTTATGATGCTAAAGAATCAGACCGCCCTCGTGAAAAACGCAAAGTAGTTCGTGGCGGAAGCTGGAAAGATGTAGCTTATATGATTCAGGTAAGTACTCGTAGTTATGAATATCAAGACACTGCTAAATCTTATATTGGATTTAGATGTGTAATTGATTTAGCTCCAAAAATGAAAAAATAATCCAAACAATAATTTTAATTAAACTCAAAAAAAACAAAAAATGGCTGCTGCAATTCCTCCTAAAGTTTCCAAATGGTTTGACGTTGGTGTTTCCATCGCTGCAGCGGTGGTAATATATGGTGCGTTACAAAAAATTCTGCATACAGAAATCGCTGATTTAATGTTAAAAATTGGTTTAGGCACAGAAGCTGTAATCTTTATTGGTTATGGTGTTCTTTATATAATATATCCAGCAATTGATGATCATGAAGTACATCTTGCCGGAAAAAATTCTATAGGAAATCCTGCTCTGAATAATTTAGATAAAATGATGCAGGAAGCAGATATTACTCCAACCAATTTAGCTAAGCTAAGTGCTGGTTTCCAAAAATTAGGAGTAACTGTAGAAAAAATGGGAGAAATAGGGGATGTAGTAAAATCTACTGGTGATTTTTCTGCAAAATCTAAGGAAGCAAGTGCAGCATTAGGTAACATTACTACAGCAGTTAATGGCGCAGTTCAATCTTTATCTGGATTTAATTCAGCTGCTGACACAGGAAAGCAATTTCATTTACAAATGCAAGGGTTAACTAAAAACTTATCTTCTTTAAATACGGTTTATGAACTTGAGTTGCAAGAGAGTAACAATCATTTAAAGTCATTGAATCAGTTTTATGGTAAACTAACTCAGGTTTCTGCTGCTATGGCAAATAGTGCTGAAGATGCTATAAAAGCTAAAGAACAGATAGCTGCATTGGCTACAAACCTTACTAAGTTGAACCAAGTATATGGTAATATGCTTACTGCAATGCAAGGAAGACAATAGTCTATGCACTGCAATACAACCAAACTAATTTGTAATAAACTTTTGATAAACGTAAGATAGTATGTCACTACCTAAGGAACCGCGGCAGAAGATGATCAACATGATGTATTTAGTGTTAACAGCACTATTGGCATTGAATGTGTCTTCTGAAATATTAAACGCTTTTAAAACGGTTGATAAAAGCTTAATGACTGCAAGCGGAATTGTTGAACAAAAAAACCAAAGCATTTTCAAGTCATTTCAGAAAAAAATGGCAGATCCTACCACCAAGGAAAAAGCGGAGTTGTGGTATCCTAAAGCTGAAAAAGCAAAAATTTTATCTGAAGATGCGTATGCATATATAGAAGCGCTAAAGTTGGAATTAAAGAAAGAGGCTGGATTAAAAAAAGACGAGAAAGGGAATGATATTTATAAAGAAGATGATTTAGATGCTGCAACACGTTTGTTTCTATCGAACCCTCCAGAAGGGAAGGGAAAGGGCAAAGATTTGTTTGCAAAACTAAAATCATTCAAAGAGCAATTGATGGCTATTGACCCAGCTATTGCTAAAGAAGTAGGACCAACATTGCCATTAGATCTTCCAGATGCTAAAGACGAAAATGCAATTAAAGAGTGGGCGTTTTCTTTCTTTCATATGACGCCAACAGTTGCTGGTATCACCATTCTGAGTAAGTTTCAAAACGATATCAAAAATAGTGAAGCGCAGGTTGTAGAATATTGCCATAAAGAAATAGGTGAAGTAGAATTGGTGTATGATCAATTTCAGGCAATTGCCAATGCAAACGCTAGTTATATTATGCCAGGAGAAGAAATCATTATTAATGCAGGTGTAGGTGCTTTTAATAGTGCATCAAAACCTAATGTTTCTGTTGATGGAGCTGGTGCTACCCCAACACCCGATGGTTCTTTTGAATATAAATTTAAACCATCTAGTTCTGGAATGAAGCGAGTAAATATCTCTTTTGTTAAGCCAGACGGAACCACAGCAACAGTTACTAAAGAAATCAAATACACAGTTGGTGTACCTTCTGGTTTAGTAGTTTCTACCGATAAAACAAGGGTATTTTACCAAGGGTTAGATAATCCTGTAAGTATTACAGGGGGTGGTGGTGATGAGAAAGTTTCTGTAAGTATTGAAGGAAACGGGGTAAGTTTTACAAAATCCGGACCAGGACAATACGTTGTTACTTGTGCTCAATTAGGCGTAGCAAACGTAACTGCTAATGATGGTAAGAATTCTCAAAAAGTAATTATTCCTATTAAAAGAGTTCCCAATCCTTTAGCCACTGTTGGTGCAAAAGCAGGTGGACCAATTGCTGCAAACGTATTTCGTGTACAAAAAGGAATTGCTGCTGAATTAAAGGACTTTGTATTTGAAGGTGTAAAGTATGAAGTAATTTCATTTACATTGATTTGTACCGGAAGAGGTTTTGAAGAAAGCGGATTTGGTATTGCAGAAGTTGTTGGTGCTTATTTTTCACCAGAAGCTAAAGTATTAATTAATAAATGTCAGGCAGGTTCTACTGTTGTAATTGACGAAATTAAAGTGAAAGGCCCAGGTGGTACAAGGTTGTTGGATCAAAATATTTCGTTTACACTTCAATAAAAAGCGTATGAAAAAGTTGTTTTTAAAAGTATTGGTAGTAGGAGTTTCGATGTTGGCAATTGTACAATTGCAAGCACAGACCAAATACAAAACTGGAGGCACAACTAAACCCAAACCTGCAACTACCGCAGCGCAAACACCCACAACAACTCCTGCTAAAAAAGCAGGAACTGCAAAGTCTAAATATGCAAATGCAAATACAGCTTTAGATACAAGCATTAAAAACCAAACAAATCCAAACTCAACCCCAGTAACGGGTTCGTCTAAATATAGGCAAGGTAATAATACCAATCCTGCACCTGTTGTAAGCTCTCCTAGTTCTACTAGTGCAGCATCAGGAACAATTTCTATTTCTTATGACACCACCATTCAAGGTGGATTTGATGTGAAACCAGAAATATCTTTAAGAAATAATTTTGCTGTTGATAGGAGTCAATCTAAAGACCGAAAACCTTTAGAGTACGAAGATATTCGTGAAGACGATGCATTGTTCAGTCACTTTGTTTGGAGAGAAATAGATGGAAGAGAAAAAATTAATCAATCTTTTGTTTATCCTGGTAAGGATGATAATGGAGATCAACGTTTTTTCTCTATTTTATTAAGTGCCATTAAGAATGATAGCGTAGTTGCCTTTTCTTCAGATAATGATCGATTTACTATTCCTCTTACTGTAAACCAAGTAATGGCTTTAACAGGTGGAGCATTAGATACTGTAGAATCGGTAGATCCAATATCTGGTGTGGTTGAAAAAATAATTACTAAAAAACCAAAATTTAGTCCAGATTCGGTATATACTTTTAGGGTTAAAGAACAAGTGATTTTTGATAAAGAGTCTAGCAGATTATTTACAAGAATTATTGGGATTGCTCCAATTGCTAAGCAAGTAGTTGCTGGGAAGTCTTTACCAAGAACACTATTTTGGGTGTATTATCCTGATGTGCGCAAAACCCTGAGCAAATTTGAAGTATACAATCCAAAAAACTTTGCTTCTAGGATGACATGGGAAGAATTGTTCGAAAGCCGCATATTTTCAAGCTATATTATTAAATCTACGATGGGTAATCCGAATGACAGAACTTTAAGTGCAATGATAAAAGATCCTTTATTCCGTTTATTAGAAGGGGAAAATATAAAGCAAAAGATTTTCAACTACGAACAAGATTTGTGGGCCTACTAAGTAGTAGGTAATTTATTAAAAAAGGGAGCTATTTGCTCCCTTTTTTAGTTTAAACCTGATTTTAGTAAATTTTTTGTCAATGCTTTTATAGTAAAATGATAACATTTACTTAACTTAGCCATGGTTTTTCATAGGATATTGGATTTTAAAAACGGGGCTGGATTTTTATCCTGGCCCCTTTATTTTTATACCATGCCCAATAAAATAGTAATTACTATGTTCTATGATTTTTTAAAGTAATTAAAAATGATCTTGGCTTTACTAGCGCCAATAACATTGGCCAAAGTTGTTTCTTCCTGATCTTGAATGTTTTTAATTGATTTAAATGACTTTAATAATTGTACAATAGTTTGTGCACCAATACCAGGTATCTGCTCCATTTCATTTTTAAAAGCTCCTTTTGACCGCAGGTTTCGATGAAATTCAATGCCATAACGATGTACTTCATCCCTTATTCGCCTAACTAGTTTTAGTGAGTCGCTGTTCCATGGAATTTTAATGGATGCTGTATCGTTTTGAAAAAATAATTCCTCTTCATTTTTTGCCAATCCTACAAAAGTTGTTATTCCATTTAAACCTAATTCATTAATGCTTTCTAATGCAGCATTTAATTGCCCCTTTCCTCCATCAATTATTACCAACTGAGGAAATGCTTCTCCTTCCTCTTTTAGGCGCTTGTACCGCCTGTAAACCACTTCTTTCATTGTAGCAAAATCGTTAATTCCAACAACAGATTTTACATTATACTTTCTATAATCGTTTTTTGATGGCACCCCATTTTTAAAACATATCATTGCTGATACAGGATATGCCCCTTGAAAATTTGAATTATCAAAGCATTCAATATGAATAGGAACTTCGGGCAACTGTAAATATTGCTGTAGCTCATACAATACTTTTTTCTGTTCAACAGCTGTTTTACCTTCTAAATGAAGCAATTTTTTCTTTCTCAACTCATCTTTAAAATAAGCCACATTTTTGATTGAGAGATCAATCAACTTCTTTTTATCTGCAGTTTTAGGAACAGTAATTGTAATAGAAGAATCTGGGTATTCAATAATAAATGGCACTACAATTTCATTAGATGTGCTATTGAATAAGCTTCTCAGATTACCAATTACCAAAACGAGTAATTCTTCTTCTGTTTCTTCGAGCTTTGTTTCAACAGGAACCGTATGAGTTTGAACGATTGTTCCATTCTGTACCATTAAATAATTTACATATGCTTTATCGCCATCTTTTAAAATTGAAAAAACATCTAAATTTGTGAGGTATTTACTTACAACCACAGATTTTGCTTGATAGTTTTCGAGACTTTCAATTTTTTTTCTGATTGCTTCTGCTTTTTCAAAATCTAAGTCGGCAGCATATTGCTGCATTGTAGTTTTAAAATGTTGAATTACAGACCCAACATTTCCTTTAAGTACACTTTTAACCAATTGCAAACCTTCTTGATAATTATTTGCATCCTGTAATCCTTCACAGGGACCCTTGCAATTGCCTAAATGGTACTCTAAGCAAACTTTGAACTTGCCTTTTTTAATATTATGATCAGATAAATTTAGTTTGCAATTGCGTAAAGGAATATACTGTTTTACAAAAGTAATTAGCTCTTTTATCATTTTAGCATCGGTAAAAGGACCAATATATTCAGAACCATCATTCATTTTTTTTCGGGTCAAAAAAATTCTCGAAAATGGCTCTTTTTTAATTATTATAAAGGGATAAGTTTTATCGTCTTTTAAATTGATATTGTATTTGGGCTGGTATTCTTTTATTAACGCATTTTCTAATAAGAACGCGTCTTGCTCAGTATCTACAATCGTGAATTCAATAGTTTCAATACGTTGAACGAGTTCATATGTTTTTTGTCCAACAAAGTTTTTATTAAAATATGAACCTACTCTTTTTCTTAAATTTTTTGCTTTTCCAATATAAATTAAAACTCCTTCTTTATTATAGTATTTATAAATGCCAGGATTAATTGGTATTGTATGTGCTATTTGCTGAAAAGCTTC
>JAYVRC010000283.1:0-2016 GCA_043776615.1 Sphingobacteriia bacterium | reverse complement strand
GGGAAAGAGTAGTTGTTGGTAAACCCTTCGATAAAAATAAATTGTATAGAGGTATGCGAAGTGTTGCACATCCTACTTGGTTTGTTAAAAAGGAAGTATATGATAGAGTGGGGTTATTTAATTTGAAATATGCAATTGGGATGGACTATGATTTAATGTGCAGAATAAAAGATGAGCCATATCAATTCGTCAATGAAACCATTGCCGTGTTTGATGATTCAGGAATTAGTACTACAAATTATCTTAATTCCCTCAAAGAAAATATAGCGATTTATGAATCTTATTTTGGTTATTCCTTGCTTTGTAGAATTTGGCAATATAGATTAAAATGCTTGCACATTTTATTGAAAACTAGTTTTGGTAAGAAGTTATTTAAATTAAAAAATTCGCTTGGCCTTGCTAATGCATAACTAAAACTTAACAGCAGATCTTCCAGTTTCATCCATTCTGTGTAATAATAAAGAAATATTATTGTTGCTTAAATATTCATCAACAGCTTTGCGAGAGCCTTTCCAAAAACCATAATCATCAATTATTATTACGCCTTTAGCAAGCAGCTTTGGAAAAAGATGCTCCATTTCATGTTTGGTAGATTCATACCAGTCTGTATCTAAACGAAGAAGTGCTATTTGATTGGGAATTGTTGAAGGAATTGTTTTTAAAACATCTCCCTCTATAAAATGTATGAATTCTTTAGGATAATTGGTTGAGGCAATATTTTTTTTAACTTCATCTAATCCTGAAAAAGCCCAAACAACACTTTCTGTTTTATAATTTGCATCATTGGATAATTGTGTAGCAGCATCTCTGTTTAATTGATCAATATCGTCAGCTGTTGGGGCTGTCATGCCTGTAAAAGTATCGTACAAATAAAGATGTCGATTGGTAACTCCCATCGTTTGTAAAGTTGCAGCAATGGCCATCATGCTTCCCCCTTTCCAAACACCACATTCTACAAAATCGCCTTCAATATTGTTATTGATAACATACCGAACACTTTCAATTAAACCATAAAGCCGCTCGTTACTCGTCATGGTATATGGCCTAACTTTTTGGATAATTGATTGATGAATTTGATCGAAATCACCTGGATACTTAATTTTGGTTTCATCCATGCCCAATAGCACTTTCAACGCTTTAATAGGTTTAATTTTCATACTATGATCGTAAATATTTTTTGATTAAGTTAATCACTTTTATTGGTTTTACATCGCTATAGGCAATGTCTACTGTAAACTCATATTGTTTACTAACTATAGCTTCATTTTTTAATTCCTCCTCTATTTCATCAGGATATACAGCTATAAAATGTTGGTTTAGCTCCGTAGGATATGGGGCAAATCTTTTATATTGAGATCCATTGAATATGCCAACAACTGTACAATTTACTGCTGCTGCTAAATGTACCGATCCTGTATCAACCGAAAGCAACATCTTGGCTTTTGAAAATATGGTTAATAATGCTGCTAACGAAGTTTTACAAGTAAGATTTACCAAAGGGTTATTATATTTTTGAATAAATTTATCAGTATAAACTTTATCACCAATAGAGCCACACAATACAACTGTAAATTGGTATTCGGTATAAAGATAATTGCATACTTGAATAAAGTTTTCAATTGGCCAAATCCTTTTAGCACTTCTCGATCCAGGAAAAACCACAATATAATTAATAGGTAAATTTTCAGTATAAATAGGTAGTAAATTAGTTGATATATTGGTATTGATTGTAGTAGAAGACTTCCCAATAATAAATTCAGTAAAAGCTTTGTTTCTATAAAATTCGAAGACTGGTTTTTTGGGATAATCAAAAAACTGATTGTACAAATTTTTATCGTATCCTATTTCATAAGGCTTTAAACTTTCTGTATTTGCTTTCATTCCAATACTAGTGTTTGCTTTTGTAGCTTTTACAAATGCATCATCGTTTCTTTTATCTCTAGAAAAGATGGGGTTGATTACGGTATGGTATGAAGCTCTATAAACTTGTCGAAGTAATTTAAATCGGTATAAAAG
>JAYVRC010000282.1:0-7742 GCA_043776615.1 Sphingobacteriia bacterium | reverse complement strand
ATGAATACCCTGGCCCTGGGATTATTCCATCTATTGGTAGAAATCTTTATGTTGGTTTAACTGCTAAATTCTAAAACTTAACTTAAAAGACCAACACCACCAATCAGGAATGACTAAACTTTGATTATATGAAAAAGGAGTTTAGATTGATGAGTTTACTTAAATATTCTAAGTAAATGTAATTTGGGAAGTGATTAAGGCAACTTATTTAGGTATGCTAAGAATACTTTTAACGAATTCTTTTTTATTAAAAATGAGCAAATCCTCTATTTTTTCTCCAATACCTATATATTTTACGGGAATATTAAATTGATTAGAAATTGCTAAAACTACCCCACCTTTTGCAGTTCCATCTAACTTGGTAATAGCAAGCGCATTAACATCGGTGGCTGCTGTAAATTGCTTGGCTTGTTCAATAGCGTTTTGTCCTGTAGACCCATCTAACACCAATAAAACTTCGTGAGGAGCAGTAGGAATAACTTTTTGGATTACACGTTTAATTTTATTGAGTTCATCCATCAAATGCGCTTTATTATGTAATCTACCAGCAGTATCTATAATTACGATATCGGCATTTTTAGCAACAGCACTAGCAACTGTATCATATGCTACTGCACTTGGATCAGAACCCATTGCTTGCTTTACAATTGACACACCAACTCTTTCGCTCCAAATAGTTAATTGATCAACAGCTGCAGCTCTAAATGTATCAGCAGCACCTAAAATAACTTGGTTTCCAGCTGATTTAAAACGAGCAGCTAATTTTCCTATAGTGGTTGTTTTGCCTACCCCATTTACCCCAACTACCAAAATAACATAAGGCTTTTTTTCTGCAGGAACTGTAAAATTTTCAAATGATTGATCATTAGCATCTAATAAAATAGAAGTTATTTCTTGTTGAAGTATATCATATAACTCATTGATATTAATATACTTATCTACTTTTATTCTGTTTTCTAGTTGAGCTATAATTTGTAAAGTAGTCTCTACACCAACATCTGCTCCGATAAGCGCTTCTTCTAAATTATCCAATACATCACTGTCAATGCTACTTTTACCAGCAATTGCTTTAGTAATCTTTGAAAGAAACCCCTCTTTGGTTTTTTGCAAACCAAGATCGAGGCTTTCTTTTTCTTTCATCCCGAATATTTTATCAAAGAAACCCATTGCTAAACAATTAATGATTGAATACAAAAAAGCCTCCTACTGTTGAGAAGGAAGCTTTTGAATTATTTTTAAACACTACTATTTCGCAGATAAGAAATCCTTGATCTTGTCCTTGTGTATAATAGCTTCTTTAAAAGTGTATGCACCTGATTTGGGACTGCGTACTGCTTTAATTACTTTAGTCCAGTTCTTAGCTTCCGCTGCTGCTTTCTGGTCTTTTGTCTTAATCGCGGTTTTAGCTGCTTTTGCCATGACTATTTGATTTCTTTATGAACGGTTACTTTTTTCAAAATTGCGTTGAATTTTTTCAACTCAATACGCTCAGGCGTATTTTTCTTATTCTTGGTAGTAATGTAGCGACTAGTACCGGGCTTACCGCTAGTCTTGTGCTCTGTGCACTCTAATATTACTTGTACCCTGTTACCTTTCTTTGCCATTGTTATTAGGTAGTTTTCTTGTGTTTAATTAGATCTTAACTCCGTCTGCTCTTAGTTGTTTGATAACTGTACTCAAACCATTCTTATTAATTGTTCTGAGAGCATCGGTAGATACTTTCAAAAATACCCAACGATCTTCTTCTGCAAAAAAGAAACGCTTCTTCTGTAAATTGGGTAGAAAACGACGTTTGGTCTTAATGTTTGAGTGAGAAACACTGTTACCAACCATTGGCTTCTTACCTGTTACCTGACATACTCTTGCCATGACTATTAATTTTTTCCGATTTTTTCGGACGGCAAAGGTAAGTAAATGAAGCAAACTAACAAGTCAATAATTGTTTTTTTTTCCTTTTTTCTTAACATCATCTAACAAACTGACCTAATTGGTCAAAAAAGCCTTGATTTTTCCACATCAACTAATTTTACCGTAAAGCAACAATATCGAAGATTATCTTTGAAAAAAACTACTGATGCATACAAATTTGTTTAAAAAACCACTTTTTCCCCTACTTTCCTTAGCAATTATTAGTTTAAGTTCATGTAATAGTGGGAAAGACAGCAAAATTACTGACGATTCTAGCAAAGTCCAAGTTGCAAATAAAATGGTTCCTGGCACACCTATAAAATATGATAGCTCAAAAAGATATATTTATCTTACTTGGGACGATTCTCCTCAACCTCCAGGAACTACAATTTGCAAGCGTATTTTTGAAGAAGAAAGTGTTAAGGCTACATTTTTTGCAGTAGGCATGCACCACGATATAGAGCCTAGAAGAAAAAGAACAATAGATTCAATCAGAAATGCGTATCCTCAATTCTTATTAGCCAATCATAGCTATTCGCATGCATTTAGAGACAATTACAATTTCTTTTATACCCATATTGATTCTGCTGTAAGTGATTTTATCAAAGCTGAAAAAACAATGAATATTCCAGTCAAAATTATTCGCTTGCCCGGAAGAAATGCTTGGGCATCTAATGGTGAAATACGTGGGCCAAAAACAAGCGAACGAGTTGTAAAACAATTAGATTCGTTGGGATATAAAATTATAGGATGGGATATTGAATGGCAATTCATTAAAGGAACTACTCCAAAACAAAGTCCAACTGAATTGGTTAAATTAGTCAATAGCAAATTCGAATCTGAATATACACAAGAGCCAAATGCAATAGTAATTCTTGCTCACGATAGAATGTTTCAAAAAGGAGCGCATATCGATTCATTAAAGAGATTTATTCAATTACTAAAAGAAGACAAACGCAATGTTTTCGAAACAATAGACCATTACCCTTCAGTGCAGAGAAAGAAATAAATCAACGCCATTCTTCAATCGTTAAAACTCCTTTAACAATTCTCATCATAGAAAATTTGTTAAAGAAGTTTTTCATTTATAAGCTGAAAGCCTTTATTGTAAATCATTTCAGTAAACAAATTTTACCGAGTACACAATGTATTATTACCGCTCATCTATAATCAATAGTTACTATTGTAACTTATCACAATCTACCCCGTCTGATATATATTCGTTTATACTTTTGATAGATGAACGAAAATTAAATCAATCAATAAAAAATGAAAAAATTAATCATCGCAGCAGCACTTTTTGTTTCGTTAAGCTCTTTTGCATCTAACGACAATAAAAATGATGTTAACGAATTAGCCAAGAAAAATTTACTTCGCCAATTTACAAATGCTACTAATGTTGAATGGAAAACAAATGCCCAATTTAATAAAGCCAGTGTATTAATCGAAACCCAAAAAATGGAAGTATTCTACAATCAAGATGGATTATTAATTGGAACAGCAAAAGGAGTTGATTTTGATAAATTACCTAAAGCTGCTATACAAACAATTACCAGCGAGTATACTTTTCCTGAATTTAATTTGAGGGAATGTATTGAATTTATAGATGCATTTAATACTAAAAAATATTATGTTTCAATGGAAACAACTAATGATCGAGTAATCTTAGAAATTAGCAAATACGGATCAGTAAGTACATATATTAATCAGCAAAAGTTATAATTTCACTATTTGAATTATAAGAAATATTAGCAGTTTAAAAGTGTTCGGATTTATTATCCAGGGAAGCTAATTTTTCCCATTGTAACAGAAGGAATATCTTTCGAATTTCCACCAATGGGTGTATAACCGCCAGCTATGCACTCATTGGCTAAAATAGCAAACAATACTGCTTCTTTTGCATCTGGATTTATTTGCAAATCATTGGTAGTATAAAATTTGCATTGGGGAAGAGCTGCTTTAATCTGATTCATTAGCAATGGATTATGCATACCACCACCACTACTATAGATAGCAAAATTTTCATTTGTTTTAATAGACTTTTTTAGCGCATCTACAATTGTATCTGCACTAAATCGGTTTAAAGTTGCCATAATATCAAAAGAAGAAATTGCTTCGGTGTTAGATTGGTTAATCGCGTTGACTAAGTATGTAAGATTAAACAACTCTGGCCCTGTTGTCTTAGGAAATTTTTGATCAAAAAAATGATGTTGTTTTAAAGCAACTAATAAATCATTGTTCACAACACCTTTTTTTGCAATCGCTGCATCTTCATCAAAAGCCTTATTAAAATGCTTTTGTACAAATGCATCCATTAAAGTATTACCAGGGCCAGTGTCTGTACTAAAAATTTTAGAAACATCTAAATCACCGGATAAATAGGTGTAATTAGCAATACCACCTATATTCAACATTATCCTATTTTCACCCAATTTACTAAACACAAAATAATCGCCATATACGGCCAGCGGAGCACCTTCTCCACCTGCAGCAATATGTTTCTGCCTGAAATCACTTATTGTAATTACTCCAGTTTTAACGGATAAGTGATCTCCATCGCCTAACTGCAATGTTGCATTGGCGTACTCCTCAATTCCATGCAATACTTTTGGTGCATGATAAATAGTTTGTCCATGACTTGCTATTAAATCAACCTCATTTGTATTTATACCCCATTGATTTAGTGCTTGCAAAATCATTCCCCCATGTTGCACAGCAACCCAAGGATTTAACAAACAAACTAATTCAAGATCAACTTGCCTTTTTGAAAAAACTGATCGGATCTTATTTTTAAAATCATTTGAGTATGGAACAGTAACAAATTGAATTATTTGAACTTCCGTAACCATACCACTCCCTTTTACTTTGCATAAAGCAATATCCAAACCGTCCAAAGAAGTACCACTCATTAGTCCAATAATAATTCTTTCTTCCTTTTGTGCAATTTGTGACAATTGTTGAATGAACGGGTTCATTTTATTGCTGTTTTATGCAGTAATTTACATGAAAAAATATAAATATTCAATTTTTTATGCAATATTATGCAGGATTCCTCCTTTAGAAAAGAGTCTATTAATTTTCTTTTCCACAGCTGGATCTTTTTCCACGGTCGGGGCATGATGAGGTTTAATTCTTGCATCAATTACTATTGGACCTTCACAACCCCAATGTTTATTTTCGGTATGAGCCCTTATTCCATAAATATCATTCGAAGGATTGCACCTTGTGTAAGTTACCCATAAATAATTGCGCATTGTTTCCGCTGTAAAGTCACTATCATCACAAATCACCAGTATAGCAACCCCTTTAATAATTGCGATTTTTTCGTGCAATTGAAAATTCAAGAGCTTCATTTCTTCTCTTGAAGTAAAGTAATCAGAAAACGCTTTGGTGGAAATACATATTACTCCGGGCATTGCCAATTTTGCATTATAAAATCCTTCTAATTCATTCAACGTAGAAGGTACATCCTTTATCAATTCTCTCTTTTTTTCTCCATACGCTGCAAAAACAACTTTACTTCCACTGTTTAATCCCGTACCTGAATAATCAAGTGTATCTATGGTTGTATTGGTATAGAAGTGTACATCTCTATTAAAATCAATTCGCTCTAATAAATACTGCATAAAATGCTCAATATTATTGGCGCGCAATTGATTGGTATCATCTGCTGTAATAAATAAAAATTTGGCCAAGCTTAATTGTCCAGTTCCAAGAATATGATTGGCAATAGTTAATAATTCTGCAGGTTGTTTAGCTGGACTATAAGGCGTATATCGCTCACTCCCTACAGCTAATAATAATGGATGAACTCCAGCAGCATCTACTGCATTTACTTCTTTTAATCCAGGAATTTCTTGAGGTATAGCAGCACCAGTTATCTCATGAATAAGCTCTCCAAAACTTGTATCTTCTTGTGGAGGTCTTCCTACAACTGTGAATGGCCAAATAGCATTTTTTTTGGCATACACTTTATGAACTCGCATTAAAGGAAAGGGATGTTGCAAACTATAATAACCTAAATGATCGCCAAAAGGACCTTCGGGTTTATTTTCGCCCTGATATACTTCTCCAGTAATTACAAAATCAGCATCAGTGCTAATACAAAAACCATCTTCATAGCAATAACGAAATCTTCTCCCTCCTATTACACCTGCAAAAATCATTTCGCTAATACCTTCGGGTAATGGCATAACAGCCGATAAGCTATGAGCCGGCGGTCCACCTACAAAACAACTAACTTTTAAAGGAACACCCTTCGTATTTGCTTTGGTTTGATGTACACCAATTCCTCGATGCAATTGATAATGTAATCCAATTTCTTTGTTTAATAGATAATCGTTACCTGTTAATTGAATTCGATACATTCCCAAATTCGAATTCATTATACCCGGCTGATCAATATCTTCTGTGTAAACTTGAGGAAGTGTTACAAATGCACCTCCATCTTTTGGCCAATGTTGTATTAACGGCAAATTTGAAATATGAATTTCCTCGTATAATACTGGTTTAGAAAATGGATTTTTTAATGGCAATCCTTTTAAAGAAGCCAATCCAACCTTCCAATTTTTAATAGGAGATTTAATGGCTTTGATAGGATCATTTTTAAGTTCTATTAATTGTTGAACTAATTGAATAGTATCTTTAAAAATAAATTTACTTCTTTCGAGCGTTCCGAAAATATTTGATGCAGCCCTATACTTAGACCCTTTTACATTTTCAAACAATAAAGCTGGTCCCTTAGCATCATATACCCGCATATGAATCGCAGCCATCTCGAGATAAGGATCAACCTCTTCCTTAATTCTAATTAGTTGGCCATTTTTTTCTAAATCAATTAAACACGCTTCTAATGATGAATATCCCATAATATAATAACAAATCTAATTGTCATAAGTTGAATTGTAATATAGTTGAGCAAATATTATTCAATTAATTTTAGGCTAACTAACTTTGTACCATGACTAAGCTTAGTGTAAATATTAATAAATTAGCTACTATCAGAAATAGTAGGGGTGGCAATAATCCTAATTTGGTAAAATCGGCTTTGGATGCTGAGCAATTTGGGGCTGATGGAATTACTGTTCACCCTCGTCCGGACGTACGTCATATTCGTTATAACGACGTGTATAATTTAAAAAAAGTATTAACCACTGAATTCAACATTGAAGGAAATCCTAGGGAACAAAAATTTATTGATCTGGTAATGGCAGTAAAGCCTACTCAGGTTACATTGGTTCCGGATGCATTGGATCAAATTACTAGCAATCATGGATGGAATACGATTGAGCACCAAGCATACTTAAAAGAAGTGGTTCAATTATTTAAAAAAGAAGGTATTAGGGTTTCAATTTTTGTTGATCCAATTATTGAGATGGTAGAAGCTGCTGCAACAACTGGAACAAATAGAATAGAATTATATACAGAACAATATGCGGTTTTATTTGCAAATAATGATCAATTAAATGCTATAACTCCATACATATCAGCATCATTAAAAGCTAAAGAATTAAATATAGGTATCAATGCTGGACACGATTTAGACCTACATAACTTAGGTTTTTTTGCTCAACAAATTCCTTTTTTAGCTGAAGTGAGTATTGGACATGCATTAATTTGTGATGCTATTTATTTAGGGCTTCACAATACAATTCAACTATATAAGCAACAATTAAAGCAACCATAAGCAATAACTTTTTAACTTAGCAAATGAGCAATCAACCAATTATCGGAATTATTATGGGAAGCGATAGCGACCTCCCAATTATGCACCCTGCTGCAAGTTTTTTAACTGAAATGGGTATCCCTTATGAGTTAACTATTGTTTCGGCACA
>JAYVRC010000281.1:0-2021 GCA_043776615.1 Sphingobacteriia bacterium | reverse complement strand
TGGTTTGTAATCATAATTCCTTAATGGATGTACCTGTGACTACTCCCTTTGTTCCAGGGGCTAATAAAACTATTGGCAAGAAATCATTTGCGAAGGCTCCTTTGTTTGGTATTGTTTACATCAAAGGGTCTGTATTGGTTGATAGAAATAGCAATGAAAGCCGTAGACGCAGTTATGACGAAATGAAAAGAACTTTGGCCAAAGGCCTGCACATGGTGATTTATCCTGAAGGTACCCGCAACAAAACCACCGATCCATTGAAGTCGTTTTATGATGGTGCATTTAACCTTGCTGTTGACACCAAGAAAGAAGTGATGCCTACGCTTATTTTCAATACGAGAAAAATACTTCCATCCAATAAAACTTTTTACCTAAGCCCCCATAGAATAGAAATGCACTTTCTTCCTCCGGTAAGTGTAGAAAATATTTCCAAAAAGGAGTTGAAAGAAAAGGTGTTTAAGCTGATGTGGGATTATTATAAGGAGAATGCGTAGAAGATTGCAGAACACGGATGACACTGATTTAAAGGGATTGGTTAGGATTGAGGATATTTCAAATTAAAAAATTATTATCATCTATAATAATCTAAAAGATACTTTATATTAAAATGCAGTATCTAACAATTGATTTTTGCTAAAACACTATTACTTCACTAAAAAATGGATTAATCTTCTTAACCTAAAACTTGAGGCTTTTTCAATTCAGGGAAATAATATGTAATGTCAGTTTTATCTATTAAAGCATTACAACTAACTATATTACCATCATTATACTCAATTAATGATGGATTGATTAACTCTACGTCTCTACTTAATAATAATGCATTTAATCTATGTTTAAGGTATTCGTTTGGAACAGTATTCAAACCAGATATTTGGACTAAATCACCCTTATAATCACTCCCATTTTGTTTTAGTAACCACAAAGGGCTTACCTTAATTAAGTTTCCACCTATAATCTCAACGACTTTAAACATTTTTCTAAATATTCTTATTAAAATTACGACACTTTACCTAAAGTAGTTTTCTGCTTTTTATTTTGTTCTTCTTCTGAACGAATTCGTATGATTGTACAAAACATTTGCCACAAAACTCTGATGCAATATATAAAACTTCCAAAACTTAAAATAATTGTGATTGCCCTAAACTTTTCATAATTAATAGAGCAAAAGTTTATATCCTGCTTCCAAAAATGTGAGTGCTGGAAATAATAAAACCCTATTAAAAATATAGTAGTAAATAAAGATCCGAAAAGTCTTCTAACTTGTCGTTTAGGACTTAATAAGTTCAGTTCAATCTTATTTTGCCTAATTAACTTATCTATCTCTTTTTTTCCCGATACAATTTGTTTCGTAAAATCTTTTGAGCCGCTATCAAGGTTGCTTTTTATGACTAATTGTAAATTTGCTAACATGTTTTCATGTTTATCTTTAGATTTCTCAATAGCGTTATAGAATAAAGGTATTAGCAATGTAAAAGAAGGTCCAATAAAGCTAAAAATGCCAATCGTTAGTTTTGAATAAAGGTCTATAACTTCTTTCATCTAAGCAGTAATAATTATTTGTAAATATAAATAAAAAAATAAACACTATTGAATGATTTCATTTATTTATTTAATAGGCTTAAACTTAAAAGTTAATCATAATAAAATTACATTTCATCTTTCAATTGAATCAATATTGATACAAAATCTTCAACACGTTTTTAGTAGAGGGCAATACTTTAAATCGGTCATCTATGCGGTGGCCTACTATCCATATTATTTTCTTGTTCATCTCTAGCACCCAAACTTTTTCTTTTTGTAAAAGTGATAATTTTTGATCTATGAAAAATTTGCTGAGTTTCTTTTTCTTATTCATACCCAACGGATAGAAATAGTCGCCCTGTTTCCATTTGCGCAATAGTAAGGGGAATTGAATATGGTGCAGGTCCAATGCCGCAATGTTTTTATCGGGTGAAATAGAGAAAGCAGATGCAGTCATGTTTTCTATTTGCAACTCACCTTGGCTAAAAGGCACTTTT
>JAYVRC010000280.1:0-7766 GCA_043776615.1 Sphingobacteriia bacterium | reverse complement strand
AAATTACTGGGTTGATTATTCCATCTTTCAACAGATTCCAACCAGTTGAAATATTTTTTCTCCCATTTGGATTCATCTTCTTCGAGTGGAGAACCTGGTCCACCACTTGAAATAAAAATGTCGAAATCTAAAGTTGGGAGTTCCATTTTCAGGCGAACATCAAACTCTTTGTAGCTAACATCTATATTCCCCGAATTACCCCACTCCTCAATAATCTCTCTAATGCAGCGCATTCCCTGATTAGCAAAACCCTCGTATAAATCCAGTATTGCTATATTAATTTTTCTTCTTTCAGGTTGACTCATATTGGTAAAATTACCGTTTTTGATAAATTTCAAGTTATATGACCTCATTAAATTAACCACATTCGATTTTGGAATGTTTAAAAGTATTTTAAATTGGTTTTTGGAGTTAGTGTTAACAGTGTTTCGTACATGAGTTTAATCGTGTCTTCAATATCTTTTTTGTGTATCATTTCTACTGTGGTATGCATATATCTTAAAGGGATTGAAATTAATACAGATGGGCATCCGTCATTGGCATAAGCAAAGCTGTCGGTATCGGTACCTGTACTCCTACTAAGTGTTCGCATTTGAACTGAAATCTTGTTTTTTGAAGCAACTTCTTGCACAAGCGATAGCAGTTTATTGTGTATTGCAGGAGCAAATGCAAGAGAAGGACCTTTACCACATTGAATGTCACCTTCAATAATTTTGCTAATCATTGGTGTGTTAGTGTCATGTGTAACATCAGTAATGATGGCAATATTGGGCTTAATTCTTCTAGCAATCATTTCTGCTCCTCTTAACCCTATTTCTTCTTGTACAGCATTTACTATGTATAATCCATATGGTAATTTTTTCTTGTTTTCCTTTAGTAACCTGGCTACTTCAGCAATCATAAACCCACCTACACGATTATCAAAAGCTCTACCAATTAAAAAATCATAAGCCAACTCTTCATATCCTTCTTCATAAGTTACTACAGCGCCAATATGTATGCCTAATGATTCAACTTCTTTTTTATTTCTTGCACCACAATCCAAACAAAGATTCTCAATTTTTGGAATTGGCTCTTTTTGCTCAGGATTGCTTAATCTTGTATGTATTGCAGGCCAACCAAAAACAGCCTTTACAGGCCCTTTTTTCCCATGAATCCAAACTCTTTTTGCTGGAGCAATCTGATGATCAACTCCTCCATTTCTTTTTAAATAAATTAGACCTTGGTCGTTGATATAATTTACAAACCAACTGATTTCGTCGGCATGTGCTTCAATTACTACTTTAAATGGGGCATCCGGATTAATTACACCTACTGCAGTACCATAGGGGTCTGTAAACATAGTATCCACAAAAGGGGTTATATAGTCCATCCATAGTTTCTGACCTCCACTTTCAAAGCCAACAGGGGAAGGGGTATTAATGTAATTTTTTAAAAAACCCATTGACAATTTGGTAGTAACTGGTTTCGATTGTGCTGATTTTGTTTTGGCCATAATTTATTATTTTGTAAGGAGCATACTGGTAATTCCAAAAACTGCTTTTACCAGCATAAGTCCATCTATTATTGCAAGATAATAGAGAATTGATTTACGTTGATACATTGAGTAGCTAACAATTATTAACAATACGAAGGGAATACTGTTGAATAGTATTCTTATAGGGGGGAAATGTTTAACTAATGCTAATGAAAGAAATATGCTCCAACTACCGATTGCCATCGGTAAAACCACGCTGAATAAGGTTTTACGAAGTCCAAGTCGAACTATAAAAGTCTTTAATTGCAGATTATGATCTGTTACGTAATCTTTTAAATCAAACAGAATACATAGCACAGAAATATATAACCAGTTTTTTACAACAAGGAATAAAGTAGTTGGTTGAAAAATATAGTTGCTTTTATGGGTTAAGTCATAAAAGAAAACAGGTATAATTGATACTGTGCCAGCCCAAATTAATCCAATTAAAAAAGGTTTAAATAATCCGAATTTTCTTAATGAATAAAACCTTTTTCCAGTTATTGAATTGCCATAATAAAATACTGCAAGAAGTGGGAAAACCAACAATAATAACCAAGTTTTTAAATCGATTAAAGAGAAGTTAATTATATTTTTCTGTAATAATATACCAATAAAAAATATAGATAAAATGAGTAGAAAGGTTTGGGTGAATGGAAATATTTTTCTTTTTTCAAAATACCAAATAGATCGTTCATTGGCATTCATGATTGGTTCACTATTTTCATTAATATAGGCATATGTATAATATAAAATAGTAACACAGAAAATAACAACATAAAATAATGGATGTAAAATTGGAATCTGTTGCTGAAAGGACGTTTCTATACACAGTGCTACTGCACATATTCCATAAAAAACATTACTAAATAAAATAAACTTTATTAGTTTCTTCCAAAACATTTAACGAATTAAGATAATATCTGGAGAACTTACAGTATCACTTCTATTCTGGGCTTTATCTTTTAACCAAAATTTGAAAAAAGAAGTATCGTTTTTATTACTACATCCAATGATTGAGGCTATTCCTGCAACATTGCCATTATACACAAAACTAATTTCCATTTTACCTTTTAAATTGGCTGTTGGTGCAAAATTGGGAACTTTGTTTTTACTAGTGAATTGAACACCAGGTGTGGTAGGACAAGTACGAGATATTTTCTGAACCCATAGTGTATCTTGAACGTCGCCTTCTTTGTCAGTAAAATCAATAGTGAATGTGATTATATTTCCTTGAGCTAACACAGTTGAGCTAGCATTATTAAACGTTATTTGTGGTTTGGTTGTATACGTATCTTTATTACAACTGTAAAAAAAACTGCCAAATGTCAGTAGTATGAATATTTTTGTTCTCATTCTATTTAATTCTCTTTAACAAATTTAGTTAAAACAATACAACCAACCACTGTGCATTTATCTGATATTAACAATATTTTTTCAGATTCAATTATACATTTTAATCAATATTGTGCCCAATTATACGATTATCAGTATAAAAATAACTTAGTTTATCGAAACTGGGTGGATTTGATTCATACCAACCAAGACTTTGAAAAGATTCCCCAATCTATCCCTTCGTTGCCTATTGCGTTTTTTAAAGAGATGAATGTGATTACAGGAGAATTCAAGCCAGCGATTATTTTCGAGAGTAGTGGCACAACTGGAATTCAAACTAGTAAGCATTTGGTGAAAAATATAGAATTATATGAACGTTCTTTTAAAACGGGGTTTGAGCTTTTTTATGGAGATATCAGTGAATGGTGTGTTTTGGCATTATTACCAGCTTATTTAGAGAGAGAAAATTCTTCTTTGGTTTACATGGTAGAAAAAATGATTATTAATAGCCGTCATCCTAAAAGTGGGTTCTATTTATATAATTTTAATGATTTAAATACTACAATTAAGCATTTAGAGTCCCAAGGCCAAAAAACGCTTTTATTAGGAGTTACTTTTGCTTTATTGGACTTTTCTGAAAAATTTCCCCAACAACTAAAGCATACTGTAGTGATGGAAACTGGAGGAATGAAGGGAAGGGGGAAAGAGTTAACAAAACAGGAATTGCATCAAATTTTAACAGACCGTTTTGATGTAGATAACATTCATGCAGAATATGGAATGACTGAATTAATGAGTCAGGCATATTCTAGAGGAGATGGTAAATATTTATGTCCTCCATGGATGAAAATATTGGTTAGGAGTGAAGACGATCCCATGTTAATTTCTACAATGGGCACTGGTATTTTACAAATTATTGATCTGGCAAATATGGATAGTTGTTCGTTTATTGCTACGGATGATATAGGTATTGTGTATGAAGACGGTAGTTTTGAAGTATTGGGTCGATTGGATAATACAGATTTACGTGGGTGCAGTTTATTAGTTGTTTAATATTTAACTTTAACTTTTATTTTCTATCTTTAGACTAATTGTTAAATACCAAAAATTAAGTTACTTACAATGCGAATTTTAATTGCTGATGATCATAGTTTAATTAGAGAGGGGCTAAAGAAAATTTTATTGGAATCTTTGCCTACAGCTGAAATAAAAGATGTTGCAGATTCTGCTGATTTGTTGAAGTTAGCTTTAAATGAAAAATGGGATATTATTATTTCCGATATAAGTATGCCTGGGTATTCTGGTATTGAAATTTTAAAGCAGATAAAAATTCATACTCCTTTAGTACCAGTATTAATGCTTAGTATGCATGCACCAGAACAATATGCAGTAAGGGCCATAAAAGCAGGTGCTTCTGGTTATTTAACCAAAGAAAGTGCACCTTATGAGTTGGTTACTGCAGTACACCAGATCTTGAATGGCAAAAAATACATCACAAGTAAGGTAGCCGAAGTACTTGCTGGCTCATTGGAGTCATTTAGTAATAGCCTTCCTCATGAACAACTTTCAGATAGAGAGTTCGAAGTTTTAAGAATGATTGTACAAGGCAAAACTATATCTGAAATAGGAGAAATACTGTCTTTAAGCGGTAATACTATAAGTACATACCGTTTAAGAATCTTGGATAAAATGAATATTAGAACTAATGCCGGATTGGTTAAATATTTTATGGAAAACAAGCTTATGTAGTTTAAACACTACATAAATTATAGTGAAATCACCGTTTTTTATTCCAAAATTGTATTCTACTTTTATTCAAGCTACCTAATATTTAGCTTTTTAGTTAAAATCTAATATCCAATGTCAAATTTGTAGTGAAAACTACCGAAGCTTTGTAGGATAGTCTGCAAAGCTTTTTTTTAATTCTTTAAATTGGTTATTTATGTGCATTAACGATACCGATATATTAATAGTAGATGACTCTATGGATGTTCTAGAAAGGGTAACAAATTTATTAACTAGTTCCGATTTAAATTTAAAAGTAAAATGCTGTAGTTCCGCATTAGAAGCATTAATACAATTTAAAGACAGTTTTCCATCTATCATTATTTTGGATATTAATTTACCTGGGATAACTGGTATACAAATGATGAGTAAAGTGCGGCATATGAAAATTACTCAACCAGTTTTTATAGTGTTAACCAATACTACTATTTCGAGTTACAAAAGAGAGTGTTTAAGTATCGGAGCTAATTATTTCTTAGACAAATCGAAGGATTTCTTACAAATACCAATTATTATCAAAGAGTTAGAAGCTGCCCAATTGTTAGAGGCTTCAATTATTTAGTTGTTACCTAAATCTATTGTTCTAGATTTCCACCCAATTAATATTACCCCACACATTACGAGTGCTGTTCCTGCAATTTGTAAAGTTGTTATTTTTTCGCCAAGAAAAATATATGCTTGAATAATTGTTGAAACAGGACCAATACTGGTAATTATCGAAACATTGTTACTTCCTATTTTTTTCATTCCATTGCTCATTAAAAAGGATGGTACTACAGTTGCAATAATTGCTAGTGCTATTGAATACCACGTAAGCTGAGGTGTTAGTTGCAATTTTGATATTTGGTGAGTAATTAAATAATGGATAAAAATTCCAACTGTTGCAGCTAACATAACATAAGCTGTATACCTTGTTGCACCTGTTTTGTGAACCAATTTACCAGTACCAACTAGATAAATAGAATAGGTAATTGCACAAAAGAAAATCATCAAAGAACCAAAAATAAACCCTGGGGTTTGCTCAAGGGTTTTTATTTCTGAAAAATAGGCTAATCCTATTCCTGAGTAAGTAAGCGTTAAAGCAATGATTTGGGTTTTACTAAGTGCAGCTTTAAACAAAAAAGTATTGATTAGAACAGCAAAAGTAGGATACAGAAAAAGAATCAATCTTTCTAGTCCCGCAGATACATACTGTAACCCAATAAAATCAAAAAGACTACTTAAGTAGTACCCGAAAATTCCCATTACAATAATCCAACACCAATATGATTTTGATAAAGATTTTGTATTTTCATTAGTTCCCGAAAACCAAGCTGCTAATAAGTAAAAAGGGAGAGCAAAAAGCATTCTCAATGTTAATAAAGTAACAGCATCAACTCCAGTTTCTTTAAATGCCAATTTTACAAAAATGGCTTTTGTGGAAAATAAAATTGCACCAGCTAAACTAATCAGAAAGCCATTATATAATTGCTGTTGATGATTTTTAATTGGAGTCATGATTTATGCGCTCACATTAAAATCTCTTAATGCATCATTTAAACTTGTTTTTAAATCTGTACTGGGTTTTCTTTGTCCAATTATTAATGCACAACTCACTTGATAAGCACCAGCATTAAATTGTTTGGTGTAGCTGCCAGGAATTACTACACTTCTTGCAGGCACCCTTCCTTTCATTTCAATTGGAGTAGATCCGCTAACATCAATTATTTTAGTAGATTGAGTTAAAACAACATTGGCACCAAGTACTGCTTCTTTTTCAACAACTACACCTTCTACAACAATGCACCTGCTTCCGATAAAGCAACCATCTTCAATAATTACAGGAGTTGCTTGTAATGGTTCAAGGACTCCACCAATACCAACGCCACCGCTCAAATGCACATTTTTTCCAATTTGTGCGCAACTTCCCACAGTAGCCCATGTGTCTACCATAGAACCTTCATCTACATAAGCACCAATATTTACATAACTCGGCATTAAAACAACATTTTTTGCTATATATGCTCCATACCTAGCAGTAGCAGGAGGTACAGCTCTTACTCCAAGTTCTTTATAATTTGTTTTAAGCAACATTTTATCATAAAATTCAAATGGCGGACTATCCCAGGTTTTCATTTGCTGAATACCGAAGTACATCAATATGGCTTGCTTTACCCATTCATTTACAACCCAACCTTTGTCAGTTGGTGAGGCTACTCTTTCTTTTCCCTTATCTATTAATTCTATTACTTCTTTTACGGCATTGGTATAAGATTCTTCCTTTAATAAAGTTCTTTCAGACCAGGCTGCAGCTATTAATTCTTGTATCATGGTTTTTTTTGCAAACATACAGTTTCAAGCTTATATAGTAAATTCGTAAAATGCGTAGCATTTTAGTAATTCAAACCGCTTTTATTGGAGATGTAGTTTTAGCTACAGCCTTATTAGAATCAATCCATCAATCAAATCCTAACGTAAAATTAGACATAGTAGTAAGAAAAGGTAATGAAACGCTATTCAATGACCATCCTTATATTAATAAAGTGCTAATTTGGAATAAACAAAACAATAAATACAAGCATCTTTTCCAATTGCTTTTTCAAATCAGAAAAAATAAATATGCTATTGTTATTAACTTGCAACGGTATGCTGCAACGGGATTCTTAACTACTTTTTCTGGGGCTGATAAAACAATTGGATTTAATAAAAACCCTTTTCATTTATTTTTTACAGCATCTATTCCTCATCAAATGAATATTGAAGGGGGGAGAGGTCATGAAATTGATCGTAACCATCAGTTAATTAAATCCTTTTCTAATAACCCAGTAGCTAAGCCAGCTTTGTATCCTAGTAAATCGGATGTTGATTTTATAGCACAATGGCAGGGAAGAAAATATATTTGTATTGCCCCGTCATCGGTTTGGTTTACTAAACAATTCCCTGTCAATAAATGGATTGAACTAATTAAGCTAGTTCCCAATTCAATTAATATTTTTCTTTTAGGAGGCCCTAATGATATTCAACTATGTGATCAAATTATTGCCGAAGTCAATAATCCACATTGTTTTAATATAGCTGGGAAATGTAGTTTTTTACAATCAGTAGCTTTAATGAAAAGTGCAACAATGAATTACGTAAACGATTCGGCACC
>JAYVRC010000279.1:0-7778 GCA_043776615.1 Sphingobacteriia bacterium | reverse complement strand
TTAGCGTAAAAACGGATGAAATAAATGAAGCTAATGCTTTAGTACCCAATGAACTTAAAAATGCAATTGAACTAGCAGCAAAAAATATCAGAAGCTTTCACGAAAAGCAGTTGACTGAAGTTGAAATTATTGAAACAATGCCGGGCGTTAAGTGTTGGAGAAAATTTGTAGGGATTGAAAAAGTAGGATTGTATATTCCGGGCGGAACCGCTCCTTTATTCTCTACAATTTTGATGTTGGGGATTCCTTCAAAAATTGCAGGTTGTAAACAAATAGTGCTTTGTTCTCCTCCAGATAAAAACGGGAAATTACCTCCTGCAATTTTATATACTGCGCAACTTATTGGAATCACTAACATTTTTAAGATCGGAGGTGCACAAGCTATTGCTGCTATGGCTTATGGAACTTCAACAGTTCCTCAAGTTTATAAAATATTTGGGCCTGGAAATCAATATGTTACCTGTGCTAAACAATTAATTCAACAAGAAGGTATAGCAATAGATATGCCTGCTGGTCCATCGGAAGTATGTGTATTTGCAGATGATTCTGCAAATCCTACATTTGTTGCAGCCGATTTATTAAGTCAGGCAGAACATGGAGTTGATAGTCAAGTTTTACTTGTGAGCACTAGTAAGTCTTTTGTTGAATTGGTTATAGAAGCTGTTGAAGTTCAACTTAAAGCATTGCCACGAAAAGACATCGCAATAAAAGCACTATCAAATAGTAAAGCAATTATTGTTGAAACAATTGATGATGGAATTGATTTAGTAAATGAATATGCTGCCGAACATTTAATTATTGTTTGTGAAAATGATGAAGCGATAAGTGAAAAAATTATTAATGCTGGATCTATCTTTCTAGGCAATTATTCTCCTGAGTCGGTTGGCGATTATGCAAGTGGTACCAATCATACACTTCCAACTAATGGATATGCAAAAGCATACAGTGGCGTTAGTATTGATAGTTTTGTAAAGAAAATAACTTTTCAAAAATTATCAAAAAAGGGGATAGAAAATATTGGAACTGCTGTTGAAATAATGGCAACAGCTGAAGGATTGGATGCTCATGCTGCTGCTGTTAGGGTAAGATTGAAGAAATAAGAAAGATAAAAGAAGAAAGATAAAAGAAGAAAGATAATAGAAGCAATTGAATTTAGAATTAAAAGTTATGAGTTTCGATTTAAATAAAATAACGCGATCTAACATTAAGCAACTAGTTGCTTATTCATCTGCACGTGATGAATTTAGTGGTGAGGCAAAAGTATTTTTAGATGCTAATGAAAACAGTTTAGGATCTCCATTAATGAAGTGGTACAATCGTTACCCTGATCCTCATCAAATTGCCATCAAACAAAAAATATCCCTTATAAAAGCAATTGCTTCCGATCATATTTTTTTAGGAAATGGAAGTGATGAATGTATCGATTTATTATTTCGAAGTTTTTGTGAGCCTGGTAAAGACAATGTAATTATTTGTCCGCCCACTTATGGGATGTATGAAGTAAGTGCTAATATTAATGATATTCAATTAAAGAAGACTTCACTGCTGGATGATTTCCAACTCGATTTAATACATTTAGAAAATCAAATTGATGATAATACCAAAATCATTTGGATCTGTTCTCCCAACAACCCTACTGGTAATTCAATTAATAGGGTTGATATTGAAACAGTATTAAATAATTTTAATGGTATTGTAGTAATTGATGAGGCATATATCAACTTCGCGAAGCAAAAATCCTTTATTCAAGAATTAGCTGATTACCCTAACCTTGTTGTTTTACAAACATTTAGCAAAGCATGGGGATTGGCTGGGTTGAGACTAGGCATGACTTTTGCTTCTCAATCAATCATTGAAATATTAAATAAAGTAAAACCACCTTATAACATTAATCAAGCAACGCAGGAATTGGCATTGAAAGCATTAGAAGAAGTAGGACAGGTGAATGATATGATTAAGTTATTGGTAGATATGAGGGATGCTTTGGCAGCTGTTTTTAAATTAATGCCAACAGTTGAAAAAGTGTATCCTTCCGATGCTAATTTTATATTGATTAAAATCAACAATGCTAGAAAAGTATATGAATTTTTGCTTAATAATGGAATTGTAGTGAGAGATAGGAGTCAAGTGAAGCTTTGTAACGATTGTTTACGAATAACAGTTGGAACCGAGCAGGAGAACACAATATTAGTAGATGCAATGCAAGAATGGTATCGATTGAATCCGTAATTTTATGTAATAATTAAATAAACACCTATGAAATTCACCTTCTTTTTTATGGCCTCATTCATTACGTTGAGTGCTTGTGTTGGTCAGCCTGTTGGGGTTACAATTAAAACTCCTCCAGGATTTGCTACAAATTCAGTTGCCGCAAATATGGGCAGAGTTAGGCATATAGTTGCAAATAACAATGGCGATTTGTTCTTGAAATTAGAACGCTTAAATAAAGGAAGAGGAATTATTCGTTTACGTGATACGAATAAAGATGGTGTAATTGATGATTCTTTATATTTTGGTAATTATATTGGTACGGGTATAGCTATTAAAAATGGGTATTTATATGCATCTTCTAATTCTGAAGTATTTCGCTATAAATTAACCAATAGCAAAGAAGGTGTTGATACTACAAATGTAGAAAAAATTATTACTGGCTTAGTAGACAATGGCCAGCACAATTCAAAGTCAATCACTTTAGATAATGCTGGAAATATTTATGTGAATATTGGTGCACCTTCTAATGTTTGTCAAGAGCAAGACCGTCAACAAGGATCTAAAGGGAGAACGCCCTGTCCTATATTAGAAAAGGCTGGAGGTATTTGGCAGTTTAAAGCAGATCAATTAAATCAATCTTATAAGGAAGGTATCCGTTATGCAACTGGTATAAGAAACTGTGTAGGGCTAGATTGGAATACAGAAGTAAATGAATTATTTATTACAGTTCATGGAAGGGATATGTTATTCCAACATTATCCTGCAATGTATAATCAAAAGCAAGGTGCCGAACTGCCTTCAGAAACTTTTTATATGATAAAAAAAGGTGACGATTGTGGTTGGCCCTATATTCATTGGGATCATTTGCAAAACAAGAAGATTTTAAATCCAGAATATGGCGGTGATGGTAAATTAACTGGTGCTGAAAAAGCAATATCTCCTTTGGTTGGATTCCCAGGCCATATGGCTCCAAATGCTTTATTAATGTACACTGGCAATCAGTTTCCAGTTAAATATAAGAATGGGGCATTTATTGCTTTTCATGGTAGTTGGAACAGAGCACCAGAACCACAAGAAGGATTTTATGTCGTTTTTGTTCCAATGAAAAATGGTAAACCTACAGGTAAATGGGAGGTTTTTGCAGATGGATTTTCTGGAATGTCATCAGTTACCAATTTAAGTGCAGCAAAATATCGTCCTTGCGGATTAGCACAAGCTCCTGACGGTTCTTTGTATGTTTCTGACGATAATAAAGGGAATATCTGGAAAATTAGTTACAATAAATAATCAAATAATTGATGAAAAAAATATTCGTTAGCAGTTTACTTGTAGTTGGAATTGGTGTAATTCTTCAATCGCAAACTGGATCAACATCTAGTAAAGCAAAGGGTAAAGAAGTATATAATAAATATTGCTTGGCTTGCCATCAATCAGATGGTGGTGGAGTTCCAAGAATGAATCCACCTTTGAGTGGAACAGATTATGTAAATGGCAATAAACAAAGGGTAATAGGAATTGTGCTGAAAGGATTGAATACTCCACTTGAAATCAATGGAGATACCTATGAAAATCCAATGGCTTCACATGCATTTTTAAAAGATCAGCAAATTGCAGATGTATTAACCTATGTAAGAAGTTCTTTTGGAAATAAATCAACTGCTGTAACTGCTATAGAAGTAAAAGCAGTAAGAGCAAAAATGAAGTAATGAAAAAAGTTTTATTTATAGATAGGGATGGTGTTGTTTTACAAGAACCTCCGAGTGATTTTCAAATTGATACTGTAGAGAAAACCAGCTTTATACCTGGTGCTATTACAGCATTATCAATGATTGCCGCTGATTTTGATTTTTATAAGGTAATGGTAACTAATCAAGATGGATTAGGAACAGCTAGTTATCCTGAAAATACATTTCATCCTTATCACGATTTAATGAATCGTACTTTGGCTGGCGAAGGTTTTGTTTTCGACGAAATGATTATCGACACAACTTTTGCAACAGACAATCAACCTACAAGAAAACCTGGCACTGCACTTTTACAACACTTAATTAGTAGCGACCAGTTTGATTTGAAAAATTCTTTTGTTATTGGAGACCGCTGGAGTGATATCCAATTAGCTAAAAACATAGGCTGTAAAGCCATTTATTTAAAATCTGCTTTACATGAACTAACTGCCGAGCAGCAGTTAGAATATGCATCAACAATTATATTGGAAACTAATAGCTGGAAAAATATCTATGCTTTTTTAAAATTAAGTTTGCGTAAAGTAACTCATACAAGAAATACCAACGAAACAAAAATTAAAATTGAATTAAATTTAGATGGTTCTGGTAAAGCTACTATCAATACCGGTTTGGGATTTTTCGATCATATGTTGGAGCAGATTGCTCGTCATGGTAAAATGGATTTAACTATTGAAACTAAGGGCGATTTACATATTGATGAACACCATACTATAGAAGATACTGGAATTGCATTAGGAGAAGCTTTTGCTTTGGCATTGGCCGACAAACGGGGAATGGAACGATATGGTTTTGCATTGCCCATGGATGAAGCTGAAGCTAAAGTGTTGATTGATTTTGGAGGAAGAAATTGGTTGGTATGGGATGCCAATTTTAAGCGAGAAAAAGTAGGAGAAATGCCAACCGAAATGTTTTTTCATTTTTTTAAATCATTCAGCGATGGCGCTAAGGCGAATATAAATGTTGAATGTAGGGGTGAGAATGAACACCATAAAATTGAAGCTATTTTTAAAGCTTTTGCTAAAGCAATAAGAATGGCAGTGAAACGGGATCCTTTATCTAATCAATTACCCACAACCAAGGGAGTTTTATAAATTATTCTGTCTTTTCCAAGTGTCGGTTCTACCTAAAAGTGATATTCCCATGTATCCCCTTACTTCAATAGTATTATTGTCGATCATAGTAATTTTACAACTATAATCATTACCAGTTTTTGGGTCATAAATATTTCCTTCTTTCCATAAGTTTTGCTTAACAAACTTGAAATCTCTTAAATTTACTAAGCCTAATAATGGCCTGTTTTGTAATTGCTTGTTATCGTTCTTTACATCTAGTTTTGGTTTACCTGTTTTAGGGTCATTGGGTTCTTTCATCACTGCAATCTTTCCATAATATTTGTCTCCCTGTTTGTAAATATGAATAATACCATTTCCTTCACCTGTTTTCCAATATCCAATTATAGCATCAGGGTTATTGGCTAAACTTACTTTACTTACACTCAAGAACAACAATAAAAAAGCAAAGAAAATGGGAATCGATTTTGGCATATACTAAATTTTACCAAAAATCGTAGAAAAAGCTGTTATAAAATTGTCAATATTCAATTAAATTTTATTCAAATGGGTTATTTAATGTTAATTTTTTTTTGTAATTCCCATTCAAACCCTCATCTTTGCATAGTTATGACAATGATAAACAAATATTGGTGGTGGCATTCAGAATCCAAACGGGGACTGTAATGGCGTAGCCAATACTGATTGAATATTTTCAAAGCCCCGGAAAAACCGGGGTTTTTTTATTTAATGAATGAACTGAAAATGGCAATGAAAAAAATAATTATTAATACTATAAGCAAGAGAATGCTGGGAGACATTTATACTCCTGTTGGCATTTATCTTCGCTTAAGAGATCGTTATAGAGACACTGTTCTCTTGGAAAGTACCGATCATCATTCATCCGATAATAGCTACTCCTTTATTTGTGTAAATGCAATTGCAGGTATCGAAATTAGTTCCGCAAATAATGTAGAGTTTAAACTACCTGGAGATCAGCCAGAAAAGATAAATATCAATGCTTCAAATAATGTTCCCAATTTAGTTTGGGAATTTATGCAAAAATTTGAAGTGAATGTTGAAAGTGATAAATCGGTTCAATTTGCTCAAGGCCTTTATGGGTATACTAGTTTTGATGCAGTGCAATTTTTTGATAAGGTAGCATTAAATCAAAAAGAACCTTTGTCAATTCCTTTAATGCGTTATCGCCTATATCAGTATGTAATTGCTTTCAATCATTTTAAAGATGAACTAATTCTTTGTGAAAATAAAATCGATGGAATTGAAAGCGATTTATTGTCTGTAGAATCTTTGATTAAAAGTAAAGATGTTCCTGAATTTCCTTTTAAATTAATTGGAGATGAGCGTTCTAACATGAGTAATAATCATTTTTTAGAAATGGTGAATCATGGAATTAAAAGCTGTTTGAGGGGTGATGTTTTTCAAATTGTATTAAGTCGCCGTTTTGAACAAAATTTTATTGGAGATGAATTTAATGTATATAGAGCCTTACGTAGCATTAACCCCTCTCCTTATTTATTTTTCTTTGATTACGGCGATTATAAATTAATGGGTTCATCGCCTGAAGCGCAATTGATTATCGAAAATGGCAAAGCAATTGTACATCCTATTGCTGGTACTTTTAAAAGAACAGGCAACGATACATTAGACCAAATTGCTGCAGAACGCTTGATAAACGATGTAAAAGAAAATGCAGAACATGTTATGTTGGTTGATTTGGCGCGTAATGATTTAAGTAGGATCTGCACCAATGTAGAAGTAAGTAAATACAAACAAGTTCAATATTATAGTCACGTTATACATTTAGTAAGTGAAGTATCTGGCAATGTTTTACCAGATCAAAATCCGTTTGAATTATTGGCAAAAACATTCCCAGCAGGTACTTTAAGTGGGGCACCAAAAATTAAAGCATTGTCTATAATTGATTCTTTAGAACCTAGCAATAGAAGTTACTACGGTGGTGGTATAGGTTTTATTGGATTTAATGGTAGTTGTAATCATGCAATTATGATTCGCACATTATTATGTAAAAACAATACGCTAATATATCAGGCTGGTGCAGGCATTGTAGCTGCTAGTGTACCCGAAAGTGAATTGCAAGAAGTAAATAACAAATTAAATGCATTAAAGATAGCTGCAAAAGAAGCTGAACAAATATGAGATATGAGATATGAGATAAGAGTTATGAGTTATGAGATATGAGATATGAGATAAGAGATATGAATTAAGAGATATTAATTATTGTTTTGAATAAAATAATGTAAATGCAAAAAATATTGGTTTTCGATAATTACGATTCTTTCACCTACAACTTGGTGCATTTGGTGGCAAAAATTACCCATGTTTCTGTGGATGTTTTTCGTAACGATGAAATTGCATTGGAACGAGTAGCCAATTATGATAAAATTATTTTATCACCCGGACCAGGCATTCCATCAGAAGCTGGAATGTTACTTGATTTAATTGAAGCTTATGCTCCTTCCAAAAGTATATTAGGAGTTTGTTTGGGGCATCAAGCTATTGGAGAATCATTTGGTGGAACACTTGAAAATTTATCTACTGTTTATCATGGTGTTGCTACACCAATAATAATTGATAATAAAATTCTTGGAACGCGAAATTCATTATTTGATTCACTCCCTGAAGAAATTATTGTAGGTAGATACCATAGTTGGGTAGTAAGTGATGAAAATTTTCCGAGTTGCTTAGATATTACTGCTCGAGATAATAATGGCTTGATTATGGGATTGCA
>JAYVRC010000278.1:0-2029 GCA_043776615.1 Sphingobacteriia bacterium | reverse complement strand
CTGCTGCTTCTATTCCAAAAATACCCGGACCCATTTCAATTACATTTAAATAAACTTCTAAAATTCTTTTTTTACCCCAAACCCATTCTATCATCTTGGTAAAATAAAGTTCAGGAACCTTTCTTATGTACTTAGAAATAGTGCCTCCTTGCCAAAGGAAAACATTTTTCGCTGTTTGTTGAGTAATCGTGCTTGCACCCCCACCTAGAGGAATTTTTGTTTTCTTTCCCTTCTTTTTTGGCTTTAAACTTTTTTCTATAGCATCCCAATCAAACCCCCCATGATCAGGAAATGATTGATCTTCGCTTGCCATTGCTGCCAACTTTATAGATGAATTCATTTCATTCCAGCTTATATAATCTCGCTTTAATCCATAGCTGAAAGTATTGGCAATTTGGGTGATGGTAATTGGTGGCATAATCCATTTACACATGATGATATATAATAAAGAACTGAAAAAAAGAATCAAAAATGTTCTCTTCAAAAAACGTCCCGTTTTTTTCATTATGTTTTTTATTTATCCTGCTGTACTATTTAAAGCCGAAGAACTTAATTGGAAATTGTTTTCATGATATACTTTTTACCCAATAACGTATACTCTTTATGGGTTGCTTTAAGAATTGCTCCAACAATAAAGACTCCTCCTGCAATTCCGACATTTGTTAAGTTAGTTCCAGTTGTATTGGATTGATTCAATATGAATCCGTTCACAAGATTTAAAAATATATATGCTAAAGAACCCAGTTTCAACAATGATCCGTTGGCTATAAACTCACCCCATTTTACTTTTTTGGGTACTGCTCTAATTTCATTAATATGTAATTTTATGGTGCCGAACCAAGCTGTATCGATTGTAGGAAAACCAAACCGGTCTGGTACTGTTCTAATTTCCATTTGTCGCACCGATATAGAATCATTCCTAATCATTTTTATGACCCCATTAATCCATTGGTAATTACTAAACTGAAAATTAATAAGACTTCCCTTAACCCATGTTTTAATTGTTCGATCATTTTTTTGCAATAGTAAAATATCGGATTGTGCCGAAACCGACGTATTGAATAAAAAAACGAATCCAACCAAAAACCTACAATTCATTTCGGAAAGTTAAGGTATCCTTTGAAAAAATAGTTGAAGTGCTTGTTAACGCTATTTTATCGCGTCGCCAAAACGTAGAACACCCCAACACAATACTATTCCAAATCCAATTAGTATTATGCCAGACAAAATATTAATTAGGTGTAAATTTTTGGGTGTTAATTTAGAACGTAGTTTTCCTGCAACAGCAACTTTTGCTATGTCGGTCAACAATACAAAAAGTAAACAAACAATAAAAACCGTGAATTTATATTCTGTTGGATTAGTTGTTGAGGCTGCATCTCCAACAATAACAGCTGTCCATGCAAACCAAAAAAGTAAAACGCCTGGATTTAAAATATTCATTAAATAACCAGATATAAATATTCCGGCATATTCTCGTTTTTTAAATTTTTTTTCTACTAAATTACTCCCTTCATCGGCAGTTACTTTCTTAAAAAACAATGTGTAAATTCCAACAGCAACCAAAAAAATACTACCAGTTACCGCAATCTCTGTACTATAGTTTAACGCCTTGGTAAATAGCGTAGTAAAAAAATTACAAATTATAATAAGTGTTATGTCGCTTGCAGAAACCCCGGCTACAAAAAAATATCCGGCCTTATGCCCATTGTTGATGCTTTGCTTAATAATAGCAAATATTATTGGGCCAATTGAAATACTTAATAGTACTCCTAAAATCAATCCTTTAATTATGGGTGCTAACATAATAAGTAAATAAATATTTTAAATAGCTTGTTTATCTGACTGCTTTTTTAACAATGGTTGTTTTTTGCAAAAATGATTGCCAATCTTTCAGTATTTGTCCCTTTAATACACGTGGAAACTTGTGCTGACCACCAATCTTTCCTTTCAACTTCATGAAGTCCATAAATTTTTGCTCACTAAGCACTTGCAATTTTACTTCTTTTAATGCGCTCTTTCGTTCAAC
>JAYVRC010000277.1:0-2031 GCA_043776615.1 Sphingobacteriia bacterium | reverse complement strand
GCCTAATCTTATTTTTCGATGTCCATCCATGATAACTTATCTTCCATTTTTAATTCATTTTTTAATTTTTTACCAATCACTTTTTCAATATCCATTGGTGATATTCCATCACCAGGTCTTTTCATTATCAGATCATTTTTTTGCAAAATTTCACCTGCATTTAGGTTTCGAGCAATGTGAATACTTTTACGAGCTATATGAATATTTTTAAATTCAGATTCACTTGGAGATTTAACTCCAGTTCCAGAAATTGCAAGTTCAATATTTCGAATCGCAGTAACCATTTGTTTAAGTTCTTCAGCTTCAAGAGATGCTAAATGATCAGGGCCAACCATATTCCTATCTATGGTAAAATGTTTTTCTATAACGCTTGCGCCCAAAGCAACTGCAGCAATAGGAACTTCAATTCCCATTGTATGATCAGAATAGCCAACTTCAACTTTTAATTTATCAGCTATAGTTAACATCGCCTTTAAATTAACATCATTCATCGGAGTAGGGTACTCAGTATTACAATGCAATACATTAATCATATTTTTTTGTAAGCCAGCATTTATAAGAACATTTAGAGCATCTTCAATTTCACTTAATAAAGCCATTCCTGTAGAAAGGATTACTGGCTTGTGCTTACTTGCAATATGTTCTAAAAAAGGTTTATTAGTTAATTCACCAGATGGCACTTTAAATAAAGGGGTTCCAATTTGATCCAGAAAGTCAATACTGTCTTCATCGAAACCAGTTGATAAAAATGCAATACCCAATTCTTTTGAATAATTAATTAACTCATTATACCAAAACAAAGGGATTTCTAATTTCTTCAACATCCCATATTGAGTGTTGCTTTCGTCTTTTGTGTTACTTTCTTGGTAGTTTGCTTTTTTAGCAAACTTTGAAACAAGTTTATCTGCACTAAAAGTTTGAAATTTTACAAAATCCGCACCAGCACTTGCAGCTATGTTGATTAGCTTTTTTGCATTTGCAATATCCCCATTATGATTAACACCCGCCTCTGCAATAATCAGAACCTTTTTCATATCATACTTTTATTTAGCAGGTACACCATATACAACGGAGTCACTTTTAATATTTTTTACAACAACTGAGCCCGCGCCAACAACTACATTATCACCAATGATAATACCTTGTCGAATAACACTATTAGCACCTATAAAAACATTTTTGCCGACTGTAACATTACCAGCAAGAACAGCACCTGGGCAAATATGGCTGAAATCTCCAATCTTGCATTCATGTTCAATTATACAACCAGAATTACAGATTACTCCTGTACCAATAGAAACAAAAGGATTTAATATTGCACCTGCTAGAACAACACTACCCTCTTTTATTTCTACGCCTGAAGCTATTATTGCTTTCTGATGCAAGACTGTAAGGACTGTTATTTTATTTGAAATCAAAAAGTTTGCGATTCGGGCTCTTAAAATATTATCACCAATTCCTAAAACAGGAAAAAGATTATTGAAAATTCCCTCTATTATAGCGTGGTTCTCATCACCACTAAAAATCAAGTTTAGTGGATTCAACAAATTTTCCTTTTTATCGCAGTAATTACTTACTTGAAAACCCATTGTACTCACAGCATCTGCTACCACATATGAATGACCGGAGTAACCAATTAAACAAATTGGCTTCATTATTTTAAAGAATTTATCCTAACACTACTAGGCAAATTGATTAGTGTGTTTTCAATATTCAAACTATTAATCAAGCCATCATGAATACAATTCTCAAACATAGGTAGTTTATTCATTAGTGTCCAAATAGGTCTGGTCATTACTCCGTTTGCATTTGTATATGATAGACAACTATCTCTTTCCTCTTTTGATTTAAGCCTAATTGAGTTAAGCCAATAGTTAGAGCAACTACCTTCTGGCTCTGTAGTAAATGGGATATTCTTTTGCTTAAAGAAAGTAGCATATAAATCTGCGGTCTCCCGTTTATTTTTAATAAATCCATCCAATTGCTCAAGCTGAGAGCATGCTAATGCAGCATGTAAATTTGGGCATCTAT
>JAYVRC010000276.1:0-2037 GCA_043776615.1 Sphingobacteriia bacterium | reverse complement strand
AAGATTGGTGGCCTGCAGATTATGGACATTATGGTCCATTATTTATTCGTATGGCTTGGCATAGTGCGGGTACTTATAGAATTTCTGATGGTAGAGGTGGAGCTAGTACAGGAAATCAAAGATTTGCTCCTGTTAATAGTTGGCCAGATAATGGTAATTTAGATAAAGCTCGATTTTTATTGTGGCCAATCAAACAGAAATATGGTAATAAAATTTCTTGGGCAGATTTAATGATTCTCGCAGGCAACTGTGCATTAGAATCAATGGGTTTTAAAACATTTGGGTTTGGCGGTGGTAGAGAAGATATTTTTGAACTAGAACAAGATATTAATTGGGGAAATGAAACTGAATGGTTGGGCGATAAACGTTACAATGGTGATAGAGAATTAAATAACCCTTTAGCTGCTGTACAAATGGGATTAATTTATGTTAATCCAGAAGGACCTAATGGCAATCCAGACCCAAAAGCATCTGCAAAAGATATTAGAGAAACCTTTGCAAGAATGGCCATGAACGACGAAGAAACAGTGGCTTTAATTGCAGGTGGTCATACTTTTGGTAAAGCACATGGTGCTGCAAGTACAAATAATGTTGGTACTGAACCTGAAGCAACAAGTATTGAAGAAATGGGAATGGGTTGGAAAAATAGTTTTGCTACTGGTAAAGGATCAGATACAATTACCAGTGGAATTGAAGGAGCTTGGAAGCCAAAGCCAACTACTTGGGATAATGGTTATTTTGAAACACTATTTAAATACGATTGGAAATTAACTAAAAGTCCTGCAGGTGCACACCAATGGATTCCTACAGATGAAAGTGCTGCAACGTTAGTAGAAGATGCATATGATTCAAGTAAACGTCATGCACCTATTATGACCACAGCAGATTTGGCTTTAAAAATGGATCCAGCATATGAAAAAATTTCGAGACGTTTTTATGAAAATTTTGATGAGTTTGCAGATACTTTTGCTAGAGTCTGGTATAAATTAACTCATAGAGATATGGGTCCAATTACCCGTTATTTGGGTAAAGAAGTGCCGAAAGAAATATTGATTTGGCAAGATCCCATTACGCCACCAACAAATGTTTTGAATGAGGGTGATATTTCAACTTTAAAAGATAAAATTTTATCCACCGGATTAACCGTTTCACAATTGGTTTCAACAGCTTGGGCTTCTGCCTCAACATTTAGAAACTCAGATAAACGTGGTGGTGCAAATGGTGCTCGTATTCGATTAGAGCCACAAATCAATTGGGAAGTAAATAATCCAAATCAATTGAAAAAAGTATTAGCAACGTTTGAAGCAATTCAGAAAGAATTTAATGATACCTCTAAACAAGTTTCAATAGCCGATTTAATTGTTTTAGGTGGATGTGTAGGTATTGAAAAAGCAGCTAAAAATGCTAGTTATAATATTTTAGTTCCTTTCACTCCAGGAAGAGGAGATGCTACATCTAAACAAACAGATGTGGAATCATTTAAAGTATTAGAACCTTTAGCAGACGGATTTAGAAATTATAAAAACAATAAATGTGTTGCCATAACTGAAGAAGTCTTAATAGACAAAGCACAATTGCTTACTTTAACAGCACCGGAAATGACTGTTATAGTTGGCGGAATGAGAATTTTAAATACAAATTTTGATGGCTCTAAACATGGAGTGTTTACCAATACTCCAGAATCTTTAACCAACGATTTCTTTGTTAATTTATTAGATTTAGGTATAGCTTGGAAAGCTGCTAACGACAAAGGTGAAATCTTTATGGGATCTAATAGAACTACTGGAGAGCCTAAATGGACTGCCACTAGAGCTGATTTAATTTTTGGGTCTAACTCAGAATTAAGAGCCATTGCAGAAGTTTATGCTAGCAGCGATTCTAAAGAAAAATTTGTAAAAGATTTTGTTGGTGCTTGGTCAAAGGTTATGAATTTGGATATGTTTTAAAATCATATTCGCTATCTACAAGAAATTTTTCATTTAAAAGTTTGTAACCATTTAATTTGCAAAAAAAATAATGTTACTGATAGGTCATCAA
>JAYVRC010000275.1:0-2038 GCA_043776615.1 Sphingobacteriia bacterium | reverse complement strand
TACCCAGTGGGGTTGTATCCCTTTATTAGTGATTGATGTATGGGAACATGCTTATTATTTAAAATACAAAAACAAAAGAACCGATTTTGTAGATGCTTTATTTAAAATCATTAATTGGGATAATGTAGCTCAAAGATTAAATGGCGCATTAAAAGTAACCACTTAATTGAGTCATACATCTTGTTGATTAAATGATATTATCAATTGCGTAATAGAGCTAGTTACTTTTCTAATTTGTACCCCCGACTTTTGTAACATCATTTTAGCTGCTTTTGCAGCATCTGTATTTTCGTATTTATCAGAAAGGTAAACCACTTCTGAAATTCCAGATTGTATAATTGCTTTAGTACATTCATTACATGGAAACAATGCAGTATATATTTTGCAGCCCTTTAAATTCATTCCAATATTATTAAGTATAGCATTTAATTCGGCGTGACAAACAAAGGGATATTTCGTATCTAAAAAATCCCCCGTTTTACTCCAAGGAAATTCATCGTCGCTGCACCCATTCGGTAACCCATTGTATCCGGTTCCTACAATTTTATGTTGATCGTTTACAATACAAGCTCCTACTTGAGTGTTTGGGTCTTTGCTTCTTTTTGCAGACAACAATGCTACACCCATAAAATATTCGTCCCAAGAAATATAATTGTCTCTTTTTTTCAATGCTTTTTATTTTGTTGAAGTAGATTTGATAAATGTTGCTACATCTTTTTTAAATGCTGCTCCACTTACCGGATTAATGTACATCATATGACCAGCATCATAATATTTTAATTCGAAATTTTTATAAATTTTCGGCTCCAAACCCATATGATCAAATGTAAATTCGGCACCATAAAATGGTGTGGCTAAATCATAATATCCATTTAATGCAAGTACTTTTAGAGTGGGGTTTTTGCTCATTGCTTCCGCTAAATCTACAGCAGTATTTGGTGTAACTGCATCTCCAAATCCACTGCTATTGTGTTTCCAATCCCAATTAAAACCTGGAGAAGAATAAGCCGAAATTTTATAAGTATATTTTTTATCAACCTTTAATTCCGTATAATAATAATTGGTAAAAGCTGTAATATAAGCGGGACTGATTGCACTACTCTGCGGATCATACCCTGTTCCTTCACTCAATAAATTTTGATTGATGCCTTTGTATCGAGAATCAAGTCTACCAACAGTCATATGCTCATCTCTCAATAATTCCTGATCAAATTGAGACTCGGTAACTTTAAGATTTGCTTTCAAAAGATACTCTTTACTGAGTCCTGTATATCGCATTAGTTTATTGGCAATAGCATCTTTTTCTGTTTCAGTAATCAAGCTCCCCTTCATTAAAGCAGTGGCATATTCACCAGCTGCAAAATTTCTCGCCTCCTGTATAAATGCAACATAATCCTTTGGCTTATTGGCTATTTTATTATGGTACCATGCAGTAATTGCATAACTAGGTAAGTGCATGATATAAGAAATATCATCGCCAGATTGAAAAGTTAACGTACGTAAATCCAATACGGTAGAAACCAACACTATTCCATTTAATGCAATGCCTAATCGATTTTGTAAATAATTAGCAACACCCGCACTTCTCATCGTTCCATAACTTTCGCCCAATAAATATTTGGGCGATTGCCAGCGATCATTTTCATTGATATATTGTTTAATAAATCCACTAATAGATTTAATATCTCCATCAACTCCCCAGAAGTCTTTGCTCTTTGCTTTACCCACGGCTTTGCTAATTCCAGTTCCTACTGGATCTATCATTATAACATCACTTACATCTAAAGTGGAGAACTGATTGTCTTCTACTTTGTAAGGTGCTGGGCCGTTATCGTTAGGGTCATTTACTACAACCCGCTTAGGGCCCATTGCTCCCATATGCAACCACATTGAAGATGAGCCAGGGCCACCGTTAAATGAAAATGTAATCGGTCGCTTTGATGCATCTGCTTCGCCATCTTTCGTATAAGCAGTATAGCCAAAAAATGCAATGGGTTCATCCTGATCATTTCTAAGTATCAATGCGCCTGCTGTTGCT
>JAYVRC010000274.1:0-2042 GCA_043776615.1 Sphingobacteriia bacterium | reverse complement strand
TAGCTTATCTCAGTATTTATAACGAGCAATCAATTTTGAGTAGGTTTTCAAATAAAAAGATTATGCTAACAAGAAACATCATTGCATTTTCTGGCATGTCGTTAATAATTATTGCAACGGCATTATTTAACAAGCAAAGTGCTTTTCCTGGATGGTTGGCGTTATTGCCAGTTATTGGAGCAATCCTTATTATCAGTGCAGGTAAAGATACAATTTTTAACAGGTTCGTTTTATCAAACTTCTTAGTTGTTTTTATAGGTGTAATAAGCTATCCAATTTATCTATGGCACTGGCCAATACTTTCTTTTTTACATATTCAAATGCCACTGCCTCCAAAGGAGTTCAAGATATTTGCAGTATTAGCTTGCGTTATACTTGCATGGTTGACATATGTTCTTGTAGAGCGACCCTTGAGGTTTGGAATTAAATCGAAATTAAAAACACCCTTACTTTGTTTGTTTCTTTTTAGCTTAGGGGTATACGGTTATGTTAATAATCAATATTTTCAAAAGTCCTCCGATACAAAGAATATGTTCGTAAGTTATTTTTCAGAATATAAAAATAATAACAACCTTAATAAATATCACCGTTTTGAATGTAGCTTTACAGATACTAACAATCAACCTAGGTCATACATACCCAAGAATTGTTATGAGTCAGACCTTGCTAACAAAGTATTTGTTTGGGGAGATTCACATGCTCAACATTTAAATTACGGGATAGCGAAATCGTTACCTAAAAATACTGCGTTGTTACAATTAGCTACATTCGGATGTGGACCATCAATCAATTTTATAAAAGATGGATTGACTGCAAGTTGCCCTAATGCAAACCAATTCGTGCTCGACAAAATTAAGCTTGCAAAGCCACAAATTGTTATTTTGGCTCAACACGAAAATCATCAAAATAAAGATTGGTCTGCAATTGCGATTCAATTAAAGCAATATGGAGTTAAAAAAGTCATTCTTATTGGCCCTGCGCCTGAATGGCAGCAATATTTGTATAGGTATTATGCAAGTCATTATTGGAGTACTAAGCCCAATAGAATCAAGACAAATTTAGATCAAAAACCTTTTAACACAGATAAGTATTTGAAAAAAACTTTTAAAAACTCAAAAGATTTAGTTTATGTTTCGCTAATGGATTTTTTATGTAATAAGGATGGATGCTTAGTTTACCAAGGTCAGAATGTTGAAAATGGTTTTATCACATTTGATTCTGGTCATTTAACTCTAACTGGCTCTGAATTTGTAGCAAAATCAGTTTTATCAACTGATATTTTGTCTATTTCTTCAAACTAAATTAATATTTTAAGAGCCCCTTAAAAGCGTTTATAAGGATTTAAGATGAAGCAATGTAATTTAATACTAATGATGTCAGTTTTAGTTTCAGCAAATGTACTTGCCGCAAGTTTGCCTACGGATGCAATTTTCAGCCCAACAAGTTTCTGGTACACGCCAATACCAGAAAAGGTGGAGTTGCATGAGAATTCGGCAGCGATGGTGCAGGAGTTTATAAAACAAAAAACACGTTATTACAATAATGTCACAATTAATACTACTCAATATGCTAGCCCAGTTTTTTATGTGGCTGCAAATGTCCCTACTGTGAAGGTGACACAATGGGATTGCCAGAAAAAAGGTTTTCTTGATAAAACACTTGCTAAGCACTGGGCTGCTGTACCGATGCCAGAGTATGCGCAAGCTGCGGAGGGCAGAGATGCTGAGATGACTGTTTATCAAGCTTCTACAGACACACTTTGGGAGTTTTGGAAAGCAAGAAAGATAGATGGAAAGTGGGAGGCATGTTGGGGTGGCGCCATGCAAAATGCTTCAAATAATCAGGGTATTTTTAACACTTATTATGGCACTACAGCTACTAGCTTGCCATTTATAGGTGGGCAAATTACAGCAGAAGAGTTGCAACGTGGTGAAATCAAACATGCTATCGGTATCGCATTAGTTAATGTTGAAAAATATAATACCTTTTCATGGCCCGCTCATCGATCCGATGGCTACAACCCCCATGCTGAGCCTAATAGA
>JAYVRC010000273.1:0-2043 GCA_043776615.1 Sphingobacteriia bacterium | reverse complement strand
GTAATCATTGTTAAAGACTTGATTAATAAATTAGCTAAAGATGGGAAAACAATTTTCTATTGTAGTCACATGATGGATGTAGTTGAAAAAGTAAGCGATCGAATAATATTGATTCATGAAGGGCAAGTTGTTGCAGATGGTAGTTTTGTTGAATTACAACAGCAACAGGGAAATGAAAGTCTCGAAAAAATATTTGCCCAACTTACTTCAACCAGTGCTGCTGGAGAAGCGGCCAATGATTTAATGAACGCTTTTGACTAATAATATTAAAATATGATCAATCGATTTTTCTTAGCACTTTTTTTATTACCTACTGCACTATATCAAAGACTGGGTGTAAATACCAATCAACTCCGGGCAATTTTGTTGGTAAAGCTTATAATGGACGATCGGAGACCAAACTCCATGCATCAATATAAAAAGCAACAACAAAAGAAGTCTATCAAATGGGCAACTTTAGGTACCATGGTGATGATGGCATTATTAGGATCATTTTTTATCATCTCTTTTTTTATTACAAAAGATCCAACTACTCAATTTACTTTATATTTCACTTTCTTTATTTTCATGTTGGCATCAACATTAATTAGTGATTTTACATCTGTATTAATTGATGTACGCGACAATTATATAATTCTCCCCAAACCTATTAATGATAAGACTTTTTTACTATCGAGGTTATTGCATATTATCATTCATGTTTCGAAATTAATTATACCAATGACCTTACCCGGACTAATAGTTACGGGCATTCAGAAGGGGGCTAGTGGCGTGGCAATTTTTATATTGCTCCTTCCTTTTGCAACTGTGTTTACCATTTTCTTAATTAACGCGATTTATTTGATTATTCTTAAAATAACTACACCTGAAAAATTTAAATCAATCATTAGCTATTTTCAAATAGCTTTTGCAATAGTTATCTATGGTGGATATCAGATTGTTCCCAGATTGATGGATATGACTATTCTTGAAAAATACAGTATTCCAGCATACAGTTGGTGGATACTTGCACCCCCTTATTGGTTTGGCATTGCGTGGAAAGTAATTTATTCAGGCGGATCATTATATGAAATAATAGTTGCATTATTCAGCTTTGTAGTTACCATTTTTTCGGTATGGTTAATTATAAAATACTTTGCCCCCTCTTTTAATCAGAAGCTAGCAATGATTTCGGGTAGTGAGCTTTCCAATGAAAAAACAATTTCAACAAATACCAAATTAATTACCAAAACTTCAATGGCCCAAAAATTAGCAATTATTTTAACCAAAAAGGGCGCTGAAAGAATGGGTTTCTTACTTACTTGGCATATGACCAGTAGAAGTAGAGATTTTAAAATGAAGACCTACCCTTCTATAGGATATTTAATTGTTTATATGGCGATCATTTTTATTCGCAATAAAAAAATCTCTTTTACTAACTTAACAACTGAATCAAATGAAGCTAAGTTTTTTGTGATTTTTAGTGTATACATGATCAGTTTTATAATGATGCAGGCACTGGGTAATATTAAAATATCAGATAAATATAAAGCCGCTTGGATATATTATGTTGCTCCAATACAACAACCAGGTAATATTCTCAGTGGAGCTACTAAAGCAATTATTGCTAAATTTTATTTGCCTATTGCTTTAATTATAACTGCTTTATCAATTACTATATTGGGATGGCGTGTAATTCCAAATATAGTACTGGGCATGAGTACGCAAATTTGTGTTAGTTTTATAGTTGTTTATTTAATGATGAGGAGTTTCCCTTTTTCTACAACCGAAAACACAAAATTAAAAGGTGCTACGTTTGTAAGAGGACTATTTTCCCTAATTGTACCTATTGGTATGGGGTTTTTACAGTTTACTGTATTCGATTATACTGTTGTGATTGTGTTATTAGCAGGATTATCATTGATTGCTAATTGGTTAATTGCAGGCGCTGTTTATCAAAGAGATTGGGCAACAATTACTGCAGAATATAAAGAAGAATAATTAGGCAACTTTTACTCTTCGTCGATAATTTTTAAACATGCTTTGCCACTGAATACTAATTAC
>JAYVRC010000272.1:0-2048 GCA_043776615.1 Sphingobacteriia bacterium | reverse complement strand
TACAAAGCATCATTTAACAAAGGAGAATTTCTTGAGCAATGATGGTGTCTATTGTAATGCCTGTATATAATTCAGCTACACACCTTAGCAAAACACTCGCATCTGTTGAACAGCAGACTTATGCCCAATGGCAATTGCTGGCGATTGACGATGGCTCTGATGATAATTCAAATTCTATACTACAAGAATTTCAAAAAAAACATTTGGGTAAAGTTGACATTATGAAATCTCCTACACTCAGATCGGGTGCGGCATTATGCAGAAATATTGGGTGGAAAAATTCTAAAGGACCGCTCATCATTTTTTTGGACTCGGACGATTTGCTTGAACCGTTCTGTCTTGAACAACGGATTGCTGTTATGGAGAAACATCCAAAATGTGATTGGGCAGTATTTAATCAATATGCATGGTTTCCAAAGGCGCAACCACCGTTTGGATATTACAATAAGCATATTGAAAACAGAGAGGAAGCAATCAGGCATTTTATTGCAATGGATTCGGCATGGCAAACAATGGCAGTTATTTGGAAACGTGGGGCATTGGAAATATTGAATGGCTTTGACGAAAGTTTATATTTTATGGAAGACCCTGACTTACACTTACGGGCTTTATTGAATGATGACTTGATTCCTGAATTTAATAATAAACTACCTGCAGACACTTTTTATAGAATGCCTGAACTCACTATCTCAAATTCGGATAATTTTTATAATAACAGTATTAATAGCCGATTTATTTTTTTGAATAAGATGATTCAATTGTTAGACCACTCTCAGGATGATTCGATGAGAATATACAGGCAATATATTAGAGATGGTTTTTTGATTTTTGTGAAAGCTATGCTTGCTTTTCGTTTGATTAATTTTCAAAAGCAATTCAATGCTTCGCTAAAATTGTTGAGGAATAAAAAAATTTTAAAATTAACAGACATTTGGAAGCTTAGATTCTTGCAGAAGGCTTTTCTAAGTAAATCCCATTATGTAAAGTTATTGCGATTAAAAGGTATAGCGTACAAGCTTATATAGAAAATATTTTAGTAAGGAAAGATTTATACAATCAATTTACTCAATCTATACTGATGATAAATGTCACACAAACATACCTTCCCCCAATGGAAGAATATGTGGCTATTCTGAAACGTGCTTGGGGCAATAAATGGATAACAAACAATGGTGAATTGGTATTAGAACTGGAAGCTAAACTAAAGAACTATTTAGGTTTGGAGAATTTGTTGTTTTGCACCAATGGAACAATTGTTTTGCAAATGGCAATAAAAGTATTAGGAATAACCAAAGAAATTATTACAACACCTTTTTCCTATGTGGCAACTACCAATGCAATTGTTTGGGAAAATTGCACTCCTGTTTTTGTTGATATTGATCCACTTACTTTTTGTATTGATGCAAATAAAATTGAAGAAAAAATATCTGATAAAACTGAAGCTATTCTTGCTACCCATGTGTACGGTTTTCCTTGTGAAATTGAGAAAATAGAAGCAATCGCTAAAAAACACAACCTGAAAGTTATTTATGATGCCGCACATGCATTTGGTTGTTTGTATAAAGGAAGTTCGCTTTTGAATTATGGTGATATTGCAACTTGTAGTTTTCATGCAACTAAGATATTTCATACAGTAGAGGGTGGGTGCATAGTTGCAAATTCCGATGATACTTTTAAAAAATTAATTTTTTATAGGAGTTTTGGACACATTGCAGATGATTACTTTACAGTTGGAGTAAATGGTAAGAATTCTGAATTTCATGCTGCTATGGGGTTGGCGGTTTTACCTTACCTGCAGGAAATCATAAAAGAAAGAAAAAGAGTTTCAGATTTATATAATGATAGCTTACCAAAGCAAATAAGAAAACCATTTTTCGATTACCTCGATTTTGAATATAACTACTCCTATTACCCTGTTATTTTTGAAAGTCAAGATGAGATGCTTACTGTAAAAAATGAATTGTTTAAAAATGAAATAAACACGAGAAGATATTTTTATCCTTCTCTAAATACACTTACACATATTACAGGTGTAAGTGACCTTTGCC
>JAYVRC010000271.1:0-2050 GCA_043776615.1 Sphingobacteriia bacterium | reverse complement strand
TCAGCTTCCACCAATACAAAGGAACGCTGTATGGAATTCACAACAGGTAGAACGCTTATGGGATTCAATACTAAGAGGGTTTCCCATTGGTAGTTTTTTATTATCTCCAAGAAAAATTGGAAGCACTACAAGAAGTATTTATTCAACTGAACAAAACAAATCAGAAAAAAAAGGTTATTTTCTTTTAGATGGACAACAGCGAACAAGGGCTATTCTACTTGGCTTTAAATCAAATGAGAATTCTAGGCTATGGATTGATTTGAATCCACAATTATCATTCGACAATTCTGAGTTTAATGACCGTCAATTCTTGTTTAGACTTATTACAACCTATCAACCATGGGGTATGAATGATAGAAATCCTAATGATAAGTTAAGTGAGAATGAAAAATACAAAGCGCGAAAAGAACTTTATGGAGATTCGGTTCGCTATGATTATAAAGTTAAAATAAGAATACCTAAAGCAAATGAAGACAAACATGAAAAATACTCATGGCCAGTTAAAGCAACATTGCCAATTCCATTTGATTGCTTAGTTGATTTATGTGGTGGTTTTAGTGGAAATTTCGTTAAACCTGGTTGGGAAACAATTTTAGGGTATATCCCACTGAGATTCAAAGGAGAATTAAATATTAAACCTCCACATTTCGATTTGATTTGTGAAGCACTAAGAAATTTACTTGATGGATCAAAACCTGCAAACAAAATTAGGGCTGTTGCATTTCTAAAACAACATGAATTTGTCAATCTTGAAAATAAAATAGACAACATTCAAGACCCGATTGAGGTATTGTTCAGAAGAATAAATTCAGGAGGAACAGTATTAGCTGGGGAAGAAATGGCATATTCCTTATTAAAATCCAGCTGGGATGAAGCATATGATTTAGTATCAAAAATTGTGAATGATGATAGTATTGGTTATTTATTTTCTTCAACTGGAGTCGTAATGGCGGCAACAAGGATTGCCCGTTTTAATTTGAAAAAAAATGACGATGCAAATCCTAGTGTTACAAGCTTTAGAAAATGGATTGGGGAGAAAAGCGATACCGAGACAACTTCTTTTTTAGAAGAAATGAAACATTTAATGAAAGTAGATAATGGAAAATCAAAATTTCATTTGATACTAGCACGATTCTGTAAGTTAGCTTTATACCGAGAGAATGAAAGCAAAACTGATATTGGGCTGCCAAGAAAACTTTTGCTTTCTATTAAGCCTACCATGTTTCACCCAATTCTTATTTGGCTTTACAATAACGATTCAAATTATGATGAAAGAAACAGAGAGCCAATACTTCGTTATTTAATATACGCATTTCTTGGTGTTACAGAACACAATAAAGCATCCAAAAAAACTGTTGAGCTTTTAAGAATTAACAATGAAGTATTTCCCGATTTTGAAATATACAAGCAATGGTTGGATGAGGAAATCGCAATTCAAATTCCGAATGTTGAAATTTTCAAAACTACTTTAAGCGATAATGCTAAGGGATTCCTTCGTCCATGGCATGAGATAATGGGTAATGAAAGTGATAATTATAGAGATTTCAGAAATATGTTTTGGCATAAGAAAGAACTTCTGCTGTGGTTTCAAAGAGAATACCATACAAAATGGTTTGTAGGTTACAACCCCATGAGTGATGATACATATGATACCCCTTACGACTACGACCACATAGTTCCTTACTCACACTTAATTTCTTCTGGCAGTTCTGCAAATACTTATTCCGAAGATGTAGAAATGAATAGACAGTTTTTTGATTGCCGTTACGTATATGCAAATTCAATTGGTAATTTTAGAATCTGGCCAAGTTGGGCAAATCGTTCTGATAATAATGTTTGTCATACTAATAAAATGAGAATGAGTAGTGATGAAATGGAAATAGATGAAGTTGCAAAAGAACTTTCATTTAAATCAAACAAAGATTTTTTTTCGGCATCTTCTATCAGTATTGATGATTTTGAGTTATGGAAAAAAGCTGGTGGCAATCCGAGGGATTGGAACGAAGAAAGAAGAATTGCATGGCAACAAGCGGTAGAGAATAGAGTTTTA
>JAYVRC010000270.1:0-2052 GCA_043776615.1 Sphingobacteriia bacterium | reverse complement strand
TTTGTCCAATTGTTTTTAGTAGCTGTTTCTGATAAGTACCCTGCAAGCCCAAAAAGAGCTATAAAAATTAATATATTTCCCCATTTTATTTTTTTAGGTGGAGTTTCCTTTTGAGGAATTCTATTTACACTAAAATTGGTTGCAATACCTGCTAAAACTATCAAACCAGGAAATACCCATGGCGTTTTAAATGCTAAAAATGTAACAATTGTTGCAACAATCATTATTACCCTTGTAATGGTATTTTTTATAGATAAACCAAATGTTTTGAAAGAAGAATAAGCAATAAAACCAATGGCCATTGGTTGAATAAATTGAAAGATGGCCGCTTTTTTTTGGATGTCGGCAAAATAATCTAATAAAAAAGACAAGCCCGTCATTAACATACAAGCAGGCAAAATCCAAATAATCAATGTTAATATAGCTAATCCTAATCCACCACGCTTAAACCCAATAAGAGTAAGGGTTTGGGTTGATGATGCACCTGGTAATAATTGACAAAATCCATTGTATTCCATCAATTCATTTTCTGTTATGTCTCTTCGTTGTTGCACAAAAGTTTTCATCATCATACCCAAATGTCCTTGCGGCCCACCAAACGCTGTTATGCTATGCAATGCAACAGCACGTAAGAAGGGTATGTGGCGGATATAGTGCATACAATTAATCTTCAATTATCAATCTTCAATCTTCAATAAAACAGATTGAGGACTCCAGATTGTAGATTTAATATTTATTTATTTTTTTAAACCTATCTCTCTAAGTCTTTCATCCAAATACTCACCAGCTGTTGCATCTGGATAAGCTTTTGTATGAGTATTATCAATGCAGCTTTCTAAACAAGCTAAATTCATTTCACTTCTTGGGTGTAAAAAAAATGGCATAGAAAATCTACTAGTATGCCAATGCTCACGAGGCGGATTTACTACTCTATGAGTAGTGCTTCTTAATTTATTATTGGTTAATCGCTGCAACATATCGCCCACGTTTACCACAATTTGTTCGGGCAATGAAGTAACACCTACCCATTCACCTTGCTTGGTTAAAATTTCTAAACCACCAGCAGATGCACCAACCAACAAAGTAATTAAATTAATGTCTTCGTGTTGCTCGGCACGTATGGCAGATTTAGGTTCTTGGGTAATAGGTGGATAATGGATACACCTAAGAATGGAATTGCCATTATTTACATATTGATCAAAATAATGTTCGTCTAATTTAAGGTACAGTGCAATAGCTTGTAATAGTGCTTTACCACTTTTTTCAAAATTGCGATACGCATCATAAAGTGTTTTATCAAAAGATGCAATTTCATTTACTGCAACATTTTCAGGATATTCAGATTTAATTGGATCATCGTTTTCCACTGTTTGTCCATATTGAAAAAATTCTTTTAAATCTGGTGCTTCACTTCCCTTGGCATGTTCGCGGCCAAAACTAGTATAGCCTCTTTGTCCGGCTAAACCAGGTATTTCATATCCTAATTTTTTCTCAAGTGGTAAAGAAAAAAATTGTTGAACATGTTCATATTGCTGAGCAATCAACTCATCGGGCACTCCATGATTTTTAACTGCAACAAATCCTACTTCTTCGTATGCTTTACCGAGGGCTTCTACAAAAGCTGCTTTTTGAGCAGCGTTGCCCTGTGTAAAATCGGCTAAATCAACAACTGGAATGGCCATAGCGTTTCGTTTTTTGTGAAATAAATATATATATAATGTAATTTACAAAACTAACACCAATTAGCCGTACAAGTGAATAACCTTGTTTTCTCCCATTTTTTTATCAACTTTAATCAATGAATCGATTACTTCTCAATATTGCCATAGTGCTGATTTGTTTAAATATCGTTAGTTGTGGTAAAAAAAATTATGCTTCAGCTACGGATTTTATAGAAAACACAAATGAAGCACCAGATTATGCCAACCTAAATAATTGGGCAGCTCATCCTTATAAAAATGATCCATCAGATAGCATACCATCTGCTATTAAAAGTGGTTATCAACCAGATTCAACAGTGGATGTTTTTTTTATACATCCTACTTCTTATAC
>JAYVRC010000269.1:0-7893 GCA_043776615.1 Sphingobacteriia bacterium | reverse complement strand
CAGCAAACCCTCCTAATTGCTCTTTTGAAAATAAATTGGACAAGAATTTCTTGAAATGAAATTTTTGCGGATCCTGCTTAACATTTGTAGAAATATGGAAATGCTCATCCATTATAAAAATAATAATTTAATAAAAAAATAGAACACGCTTACAAAAGATAGAAGCAACGCAGCTTGTTTTGTTTTTTTTTCAAACAAATTTTGATCATATTCGGCCTGCTCTTCTTTTGTTCTTTTCGGTATGGTAGAATCAACTCTCAATTGCAAGTTTTAATTAATGATTTCAAATGGAATAAAAAAATAATCAGTTGACAACTTACCTTGATGAGGAACCAATTCGTTATCAACAAGTACTTTTGCTTCATATCCCAATGATTTCATCAGTAAAATACAATCATTTTTCCTTTCATTATCCCAAAGTTCAGCAAAAACAATTGGCCTATGTTGCAATAGTACCTTTTTTGCTCCTTTAAGTACAAATATTTCATAGTTTTCAACATCAATTTTAATAGCGGCAACTTTATTAGCACCCAGAAGGGGCAATAAACTATCCAAGGGCTTAACTGAAACTGCTTCAGCAATTATGTTCGAATTAATTTTATCGGATTCAACTACATAGCTCAATCCATGTTTTTTGGCGCCATTTTCGATAGGTGTAATTAATTCAACAATACTTTCATCTTCACCTATAGCAATGTTCCTAGGTTTAACATTTGTAATGTTAAACAATTTTAGCACTTTACCAATAATAGTAAAATTTGCTTTGATTGGTTCGTAAGAAAAAATTGTATGATTTGGATAATACTTTGCCAAAATAGTAGTTGTTACTCCAATATTCGCTCCCACATCAATAATAACCGACCCATTAATTGTATTGATCAATTTTAAAAAATATAAAAAGTCTTTATCCCTTTTAATAAACTTAATCCTATATATTGAGAAAATAGAAAAATAAAATAGGTAATTGTTATATCCAAGAATTCTTTGCAATAAAAACTGAATACGTGATTTCATTTAATGCAACTTATTGATATAAAGATTAAACTGATGTATCTTGATTGTGTTTGGTTGCAACAGATCTTTTATTGGCATTACCAACTTGCATTAATGAAAGCAATTGAAAATAGATAAATTTAGGTATTCCCCATAACGATCGATATATTTTGGGGTCTGTATTATTCAACAACAACGAAAGTAAAAAACCAATTATAAACAATAAGATTGCACAAAACCAAAGTATAGCAATAAATGGATTAATAATTAAATTAATTACAAAAAAGCCAATAGATAGTAAAATAAAAATAAATAAAGGCGGTCTTAATAGAATCAACCCAAATAACAACTGATTCCAACTGAATTTGATTATGCCCTTTGCAAACAAACCAAATCCAAAAACAAAATACTTAAACCAAGTATTAATCCATCTCGCTCTTTGATTGATTAATTGATCGGAATAAGCAGTTTTCTCATCATATACAATTGCATGTTCTGCAAAAGCAATTCGATACCCTTTTTCAACTATTTGTTTTTGAAGTATTTTATCGAACCCAGCACCAACTATATCTAAATGTGCTAAACAGTCTTTATATAATTTTACTGTAAACGCCATTCCAGAACCAGCCAAAGTAGCAGAAGACCCAACAGAAAAAAGCAGCTTCCCATCATAAAAATGATAATAAATATCTCTAGCTGCATCTAATGCAGCATACAAGGTATTATAGTTCTTTGCAGCTCTTAGCCCTTGTACAGCAATAAAACCTTGATCAAAAAATTTATTGATCTCATTTAAGTATTCTAAATGAACCAGATTATCACTGTCAATAATTGTTAATCGATCATGAGGCCTTTTAAAATTACTAATAGCATAAAAGTGTGAACGCGTATTACTTGCCAATGTTTCTTCTGGTCGAAGAAGTATTACCCGCTCGTCATCAAAAAATAAATTTGATATATCACATTTATCTGCAACTATATAAATTAAGTAATTGGCATAATTTAATTCTGTTATCGATTTAACTACTCCTTTCAATAAACTAGTTTGTTCGTAGGCAGTTACAATGATTGCATAATCTGCTTCAACTATGTTTGAAATATTAGAAGTCTGCTTTTTCTTTTTTTTGATAAAATAAATTATCAATAGTAAAATTGGCATAATTAAATTAAATCCAATATAGCATTGAAATAGTTGCCAAATAAAATACAGAATATTTTGAAGCATTTGATAACATTTATTGTTTATTTTGGAACACGTTCCAGTCTGTTATAATGCACTTTATTAAGTACCCAGCCAATAAACTTATTGTCTAACTTATTTAAAAATTGGATATGCTGTTTATGCCCTGATTTAATTGTATCACCTGAAGAAAATACACCCAATATTTTATCAGTAACCACTATCCATTCTCTCGATTTATTTAATCGATCTAGCGATGGAATTTCAACTATTATAATATCAAAAACATCTCTTAAGTAATTAAATTTTGGTATAACAATACTTTCATCACAAAATTCAAATAAAGAAGTATCACCACCCCTATTACCCATAATACTTACTTTGCCATTTTTAAAAATTTCTGAAACCGAAATTCTATTCTTTAAATAATCTTCTAAAAAATTAGTTGAATTACTAATTTGAGTAATAGAAGGTTCATCAAAATTTCCATCAATTAGTAACACTTTTTTATTTACCATAGAAAGTGCATAAGCCAACCCAAGAGAGATTAAACTTTTCCCTTCGCCATTGTGCAAACTAGTAACTACAATCATTTTCTTATCCCCCATACACTGAACAACTTCAAAACGCAAAGAGCGAAGTAAATTTTTAAACGCAATTGTATTTCTATTTACTTCATCTCCATTTGACAGACTCGATAAATCGAGCATTGAAGTATTGATAATGGGTAGAAATGATAAAACCGGGTTACCAGTTTGGTTGGCTAGATCGATCGAGTTCTGAACAGAATTATCCAAATAGAAGATTGTAAAAAATACAACAAAGCAAAAAACAAAGCTAATAATTCCACTCAATATTACTAATAGTAGCTTTTTAGAAGGTTGAGCCGGTCCAGGCATTGCCATTTCTATTTGACGCAATTGCATTCCTAAACTTGTTTCATAAGTAGTTCGATTGAATTTATTGAGTATTTCTAAATATTCTTTCCCGGCAACATCAACAGCCCCTTCATAGTTTTGTATCATTGCCTCATGTGGAACTAATAAATCAAACTTTTTATTGAGCCTCTCTATTTCATCGTTAATAGATTTAATACTTCCATTTGCTAAATCTCTAGAAACTTCAAGTGTAATTCTTTGTTGAATTAGTGATTGTTTATTAGAAAAGGGACTTACCAACAACTTATCAGTTGATATTAAAACTTGCTCATCTAATAAAGCCTTAAGAGAATCTTGTTTTGATTGAATTTTTTTATCATAGTTACTTTTTATTAATTCATTTGTTACATTTTTTAGTTGCTCTCTGGTATTAACTACGGCTTGGTTTACGGCAACAATTGTACTTTCTAAATATTTTCTATCTTTTGGAGTAAATTTCGCATCAATTCCATTGATTGCTACATTAAATGACTCAACATCTTTGTTAGCTATTTGTAGCCTAGTTTCATAATCTGTTATCTGTGCATATAAACTTTTTGCTTGTTCATTTAGATTTAAGATGCGGTTTTGAATTTTATAATCCCTCAGCAACTTCATCTTACTATTCATTGATTCGTACTTCTGCTTCAATAAAGTATCTAAAAAATTAACTGCTTTCAATTGATTAGCTCTTGTATAGCCACTGTAATAATCAAGAAATTCTTTACAAAGTACATTTAACATAAATGCAGAAAGAAATGGGTTCTCCGACTCCACTTGCACATCAATAAAATCGCTATTATTTACCCTATATGAAATTATTTTTTTTTGAAGAGTTTGTTCATCATACCCCATTGAAATCAAAAGCAAGTTCAACCCATTTTGATCCGTATCCCATAATGAAAGCGGTTCTTTCGTTTTTAGTCGTTGTGTAAATACATCTATAGCATGGGCCCTAGCTTGAGGACCAATTTGTTTTATCAATTTACTTTGTGGTCGAAAGGGCTTTTTATCAGTTAAATCATGTAAAATCAATTGAAACGATAATTGATCAAATACCCTTTTTAAATTAAACACTTCTAACAGATTACTAAACTGCTGTGCAATTTTATACTCCTGCGACATGTCGGAAGAAGAAAGAATTTGACTAGACTGGTCTACAATTCCAGTGGAAATTCTTGCATGAGATTTAAAAGTATCAGGAAGCTTTCTTACTAAGAAATAAGTGATAATTACCGTTATCAATGGAATGATTACGAATACATATTTCTTTTTGTATACGAGTTTAAAAAATTTATTTAGCTCCATTTATTTAATCTCTTCTAACTTTTTCCCTAACAATTCTTCTAAACTACTCTTTGCCACTAAAACAGTACTTTCTACAACGATTATTTCTTCACGCTGTTTTGCACTTTGAGTAAGCGCTGTGCTATAATCAAAAAAAGTAGCTTCTCCCCTTTCAAATTTGTACTTTATTTGTTTATAAACAGCATTTACATCAATTAATATCTGGTTTCTAATTTTAAGCGTTGTTAGTGCTTGCATGTACCTAAAATACCTAGCCTTTACATCAGTTTCAATTGTAATTAAATATTCTTCTGCTGCCAATTTTGCAATAGCTAGTTCTTCCTTGCTTTGTTTAATTGCATTAGGCTTAGATGCTATTAATCCAAAATTTATATACAGTCCAATCTGCGTACCTGTATAAGTTGTATTTGTTAATGTAACTGAATTAGAATTACTGGGCGAATAGAAAGCTGAAAAAGCTATGAAATCTAACCATGACAATCTTGCCTTTTGCACATTTAAATTAGCAATATTAATTTTACGATCAAATGTTTTTACTCTTGGGTAATTTTGCTTGGCCGTATAAATAAGCTTTTCCAGAAATGGATAGGATAATTCAGGGAACAATGACTCTTGTGATTGAATACTGCATTGGCAACCAGTGATAAAAACGATACATAGCACTAATTTGTATATTTTAGGGCAGTATTTAATCGTAAAACTCATTTCAGCAATACTAAAAAGCATATTATTCATTAATGATACAGTACCAATCGATTGCTATTCTAGAAAATAGGATTATTTTTATTTAATGCAATGATTTTCACGCACATTAAAGATAATAATTATATACCTAAACAGCCTATGTTTATCCCCTAAATATTCACATTTATACTTTATTTACCTGTATGTCATTAAAACAAAAAATAAAAGCAAATCCAGCACTAAAAAAATGGATTCATTGGGCATTGGTTCCAACTAATGAAGCAAGGCCTAGGCTATGGGTAAAGCTTTTTATCAATCCATTTATTCATAAAAAAGGAGCAAATTCCAAAATTAGGTGGAGAACAAGAATAGACGTTTTACCATTTAATCAATTTAGTTTGGGCAATAATTCAACGATAGAAGATTTTTGTACCATCAATAATGGTGTTGGTGATGTGCTAATTGGCCATCATACGCTTATAGGGATGGGAAATGTACTTATTGGTCCGATTAAAATTGGCAATAATGTTATTTTCGCTCAAAACATTGTAGCAAGTGCACTAAACCATGATTACAAAGACGTTACTGTCCCTATTTACGAACAAAAAATTATTACAAAGCCAATTATAATTGAAGATGATTGCTGGGTTGCAGCAAATGCTGTGATTACTGCTGGCGTAACTATCGGCAAACACAGTGTTGTTGCCGCTGGAGCTGTTGTTACCAAAAATGTACCTCCTTTTTCGGTTGTTGTAGGTAATCCAGCTAAAATAATAAAGCAGTATGATTTTGATTTAAAAGAATGGAAAACAGTTTAGACAGTTTCAGATTGAAACAATGCAGGAATGGTTCTTAAAATTAACTTTATATCATCTATAAAACTTTGATTTTCTGCATATTTATTGTCCAACATTAATCGTTCCTCTTCCGACATTTCTCCTTTACCTCTTTTTTCTACCTGCCACAAACCTGTTATACCAGCAGGTGCCATAAATCGCATTACATATTTGTCAGTAGTTAGTTTTTCTGCCTCATACAATGGAAGTGGTCGATTACCTACAATACTCATATCGCCTATTAATACATTCCATAACTGCGGTAATTCATCAATACTAGTATTTCTAATGAATCTTCCAACTTTTGTAATCCTAGGGTCATCTTTAAGTTTAAAAAACGCTGATCCTGCTTTTGCCTTTTTGGTTGTACTATATTTTTTCTCGCACCAACGAATAGTATCTGAATACATTGGGAACTGACATTGAGTTCCAGCAGCGATGCATTCATCACATAAGTACTGCGCCGATTCTACATCAGAAGTGTTAACATCATCTGTTGGAGCATATTGATTCAAATGTTTTAATTCTTTTAATCTTTTATCGGCATTTACAAACATTGATCTGAATTTATAAAACTTAAAAGTTCTATAACCCGAACCAACTCTTAATGCATAATAAAACATTGGACCCTTTGACTCTAATTTTAATAAAATACAAACTATTAATAGAAACGGGGATAATAAAATCAATGTAGTGCCAGCAAACACTATATCAAATATTCTTTTAATTATTGGTGTTTTATATTTTCGAAAATCTTCAACAACATTTGTATTCTTTAATTCATCCCATTTATCTATCAATAAATTTAGCCTGATTTCAATTTTTTCTTTATTTACTGGAAGTCTAAACACTTCAGACACACCAGATTTTAATGCCAAAATAGCTGTACTATCACTTAATTGCTGACTCACTAAAAAAAAAGGAATACTAATACTTTTCTTTTTTCGCAAAGCTTCCAATAAAGCAATTCCAGCTGTGCCCAACACCTCAGACTGAGAAACAATACCAACAAAGTTTGAATAATTAACTTCAAGCGCAGCAAAAAAATCAGTTTCATTTTTGTACGAAACAACTTTCTTATCACCAAAGTTAGCGCTTAAAAAAATTGATGTAATTTGCTGATCGCAACCTATTAGTGCAATAATTTTTAATTGATTTGCTAAATCTAAATCTGCTATCAATGCTCTATTTTTTAATTCTTCGAAGTACGACCTTTAACCTGGCTTCCAATTCCTTTGGGTTAAATGGTTTTACCAAATAATCTTCTGCTCCAGCTTCTAGGCATTTTATGATCATTTCTGAGCTTTCTTCACCAGACAAAATTACAATGGGAATATTCTTAAACAAATCGCTTGCTTTTAATTGCTTGGTTAAGTCTAATCCACCCATTACAGGAGTATTTAAATCACTAATTACAAGATCAGGAATATTGCCTTGCTGCAAAAAAGCCATTGCATCAATTCCATCCTTAAAAATCTCCACTTCATATTCATTTCCAAGGTACTTTTTAAGAACGAGCTGCATGGTCATCTCATCCTCAACCACTACAATTTTTATTAATGATGAATTAGTAAATGCCATAAAAGAATTATTTTGCTATTTGGTAAGCATTCTAACTACTATACAAATAATAGATTAATGTGAAAATATTCAAATTCGCCGACATTGTAAGAATTAAATCAATAAAATAGGTAATAATTTATTTAGTACGAGCTAGCATTTCATCGATTCCATTAACTTTAGCTAAATTTAATCAATTATTGTATTACTACCAACAAATGAGACCAATTGCAATTCCAATTTATATTAAGCAGCTTTACCAATTAAATCCATTAGATGAGGCAGTTATTAATAAAATTAATATACTGTACAAAGCTTTACAAAACGATAGTCCATTAATTTCAATTGTTATACCTGCCTACAATGAAGAAGAAAACATACTTCAAACATTGTTAGCATTGTGCAACAACAAAAC
>JAYVRC010000268.1:0-2066 GCA_043776615.1 Sphingobacteriia bacterium | reverse complement strand
TTTCCCACCAGCTAAAAACAGGTACTACAAAGGGTTGTATTGATGTAAGGTCGGGCGCATTTTTTAATAACCATCCTCTTTCTCTTAGTGCTTCTCTTACCAATTTAATATTGCCCTGTGCTAAATAGCGAACACCACCGTGTACTAATTTTGTTGATCTACTAGAAGTGCCTTTACCAAAATCGTATTGCTCAACTAATAAAGTTTTATATCCGCGCGAAGCGGCATCAACAGCAGCACCCAATCCAGTTGCTCCTCCTCCTATAATTACAATATCGTATTCTTGTTGCTCGTTTAATTGAGCAAGCATTTTATCTCTATTCATATATTAGTAACTCATTGCAGCTCCAACTGCTTTACTCCATCCGGCTGCTAATTCGTTTTTTTGGTCGATAGACATAAGCGGAATAAATGAACTTTCTTTCTGCCATAATTCTTGAATTTCATTGGTATCCCACCAATATCCAACTGCCAAGCCTGCTAAATAGGCTGCGCCCAAAGCGGTTGTTTCTATTGTGGTTGGTCTAATCACTTTAGTCTGCAATAAATCACTTTGGAATTGCATTAATAAATTATTAGCAGTAGCTCCTCCATCAACCCTTAGTTCTTTTATGGATATTCCCGAGTCGGCTTCCATCGCTTTTAATAAATCCATCGTTTGAAATGCAATACTTTCTAAAGCTGCACGAGCAATATGACAATTAGTTGTACCTCTTGTAATTCCTACAATTGTTCCCCTTGCATGTTGATTCCAATATGGCGCTCCTAATCCTGCAAAAGCAGGTACAATATACACTCCATCTGTTGTTGAAACAGAAGCAGCCAAGGTTTCTACTTCAGCGGCAGTGCGAATTATTTTTAATCCATCTCTTAACCATTGTACAACAGCACCAGCAATAAACACACTGCCTTCTAGTGCATATTCTGTAACACCATTAATTTGCCAAGCAATGGTAGTTAATAAATTATTTTTTGATGTTACAGGAGTTGTGCCAGTGTTCATTAACATAAAACAACCTGTACCATAGGTGTTTTTAACCATGCCTGGATGTGTGCATTGTTGACCAAATAATGCAGCTTGCTGATCTCCTGCTATTCCAGCAATAGGAATGGAATGAGCCGCTAATACATGTTGAGTATGACCATAAATTTCACTACTACTTTTTACTTGTGGAAGAACTGCTGTTGGTATATTAAAAAGTTGAAGTAATTCATCATCCCATCTTAATGTATGAATATTGAATAGCATGGTACGAGAAGCGTTTGACACATCGGTAACATGCACTAATCCATTGGTGAGCTTCCATACCAACCAACTATCAATAGTACCAAATAACAAGTCGCCCTTTTCTGCTTTAGCTCTAGCACCTTCTACATTATCTAAAATCCATTTAAGTTTAGTAGCAGAAAAATAAGCATCAATTATTAATCCGGTTTTTTGTTGAATAGATACAGCATGTCCTTCAGCTTTTAGGCTATCACAAAAATTAGCAGTTCTTCTATCCTGCCAAACAATGGCATTGTATATGGGTGTTCCTGTTGTTTTATCCCATACAACAGTGGTTTCACGTTGATTGGTAATGCCAATAGCTGCTATTTCTTTTACTCCTAATCCAGCTTTAGAAACAGCTTCAGCCGCAACCCCAATTTGGGTACTCCATATTTCATTGGCATCATGTTCTACCCAACCGGGCTGAGGAAAAATTTGTGTGAATTCTTTTTGTGCTGATGCAATGATGGAACCTGTTTTATTGAAAATTATAGCGCGACTACTGGTTGTTCCTTGATCGAAAGAAAGGATATATTGTTGCATTTGCTTGTTTTAAAACAAGATAACAAATTTAAAGCACTTCGTGCTTTGGAACAATTATACTTTTTATGTAAAAAAAATTTTAAAGCACTTCGTGCTTTTGAACCCTGTACTTTTTGTCTTAACACAAAAAGTACCAAAAAAGTCAAGGCTGCTAGAAAATAGCTAAAATTTTATCATTCGGCTACAACGGATGAAACTCGTCCGCTTTCAGCGTCCTCAAACAACATCCGTTGCTTACGCCTCATTTCAAAAA
>JAYVRC010000267.1:0-2072 GCA_043776615.1 Sphingobacteriia bacterium | reverse complement strand
AATCAAAGAATGGTTTTAGGTTTTTGCCAGATGCTTTGCTAAATAATTGCTCTACATCGGTTGTGGTTACAAAATTATCGTAGGTGTATGCTGGGTCGGTTGCCAATCTTTTAAGGGTTGGAAAGAAAATTTCATCACCAATTAAAAATCGTAGACTATGCATAAAAAACGAGCCCTTGGAATAAATATCGCCAGTATAAGTATCCTGTGTATTAATCTCAACTCCTTGCACCAATGCTTTTTTATTTCTAATACTTCTTTTATGGGTGTTGATGATTTCATTATACGCTTCTTCGCCTCCTAATTCAAACATGCACAGGGCTTCTGCATAAGTGGCAATACCCTCCTGAATCCACATATGCGCCCAGTCTTTATTGGTAACCTTATTGGCCCACCACTCATGTGCATATTCATGAAACAGATTATCAGAGTAATATTGACCTCCAATAGTTTTGTAATCGAATTTATTTTGAAATGTAATCATTGTCTGGTGTTCCATTCCTGGATTAGGAACTTCTGCAGTGCCTATCTTCTCTTTTGCCCATGGGTACTCACCAAAATATTTTTCTAAAATTTTGGTATCCCTCATTTTTGTTTGAATTAATTTTTTTGCGTTTGCAGTATCTACTTCTAACACATAAAAATCAACAGGTACTTTATTGCCGTTAATGGTTGTGTAATTATCACTCACTACTTTATATCTTCCTATATTAAATAAAATGCAATAATTGCTAATAGTATAATTGGTTTTCCAATAATAGGTTTTACGGTCTTTTTGTTGAGTTGTTTTTACTAATAGTCCTGGTCCTGCAACTACTAATTGAGATGGTACAGTAATATTTAGATCAACTCCTTCATTGGGTTCGTCGCTTGGGTGATCTTTACATGGGAAATATATTTTTCCACCTTCAAACTGACAATTAATGGCCATCCAAGGATTTCCGTTGGAATCTTTTGTCCATGTAAAACCTCCACTCCAAGGAGGTTTAACTGCAATGGGCGGTGCGCCACTATATTCAATAAATACCAATTGTTTCCCTTGCTTAAAAGAATTGGGTTCGGTGATATAAATTTGATCATTTAGGTGATTGAATTTTGCAGGTGCATTGTTTACGGTAATTTTTGTTACTAAGTAGGATTGCAATAAATCCAATAAAATGGTATCCGATTGTTTCAACAGATTCATTGATACTTCAGCATTTCCATTAATGGTTTGCTTGTCCATATTTACATTCAGGTTAATGGTATAATGCCTGATGTCTATGTTGGATTGTAGGGGATTGAGTTTGCCTCCAGAGCTCATTTTACTAATATCTCGGGGTTGGCTAAAAGCTGTTCCAAAGCATAGCAATGTAAGAGCAATTACTAAGCAGTATTGAATGAGAGGTTTTCTTGATTGATTATTCTTTATTTGATTAGAGAGCACCATATTTTTTATAGAAAGTTAAAGTTTTTATCTTAATTTCTTGGTAATGTTTTGTTTTTTGTAACTTAGTTAAATGAAATCTTTAGTAATTACTCCTAAAAGTGATATTGAATATAAATTCTTGTCCAATCTACTTAGCAAACTTGGTGTTGGAGTTTCCACTCTTTCTAAAGATGAATTAGAAGATATTGGTCTTGCCAAAATGATGCATAATATTGATAAGTCTAAAAAGTCAAGTCGTTCTGAAATGCTGAAAAAGCTTAGTTCATAATGAAAGTTGAGTATTTAAAATGGCAAGATTTGTTCATCGAAAAGATATTTACAAATTATTTCCTTAAAACTTATAACTATACCCTATACGCAGTACTTGGGTTTCAAAATAGTCATTGCTGGTATAGCTAAAACCTTGTCCCTGAATATCTCTTTTTATTATCATGCTATTAAATAAATCTGTTGCATTAAAAAACAATTCGCCTTTTCCTTTTTGAATTGATTTTTTAACACCCATATCTACCGAAAACCTTGTGTTTATTCTACCTTGAGGTATGATATCAGGAGCTAAATAAATAATTGTTAACTGCGCATCTATAGTTTTAGAAAAATGAAACGTGTTATTCAATTTTATATTCCCCGAAAATATCTCCTG
>JAYVRC010000266.1:0-2074 GCA_043776615.1 Sphingobacteriia bacterium | reverse complement strand
TTGGGTGTGATTGTGGCATCAATCGGGGCGGTTTCAGTAATTTTGATGGGGGAAGAAGTACCTGTGCAGTTGCCAAATTGTGTTTTTAATGTATAATTTCCACCACCACTTGTATAATTGGTTGAGCTATTTGAACCTACAATATCTTTCTCGTCTTTTTGCCATTGATATTGGTAAATTGATGAATAATAATAGTTTGCCGAAGCCGATAGTCTAATTGGAATGCCATTACATATTTGTTCAATTTGATTTAAAGGTTCAATTATAATAACTGGAATATTTCCTTTTTTGAATTCGATGGGCGGTGAAGTGCCTTTGCAACCATTCAAATAATTTAGTTCAACAGAATAAGCGCCATTTTCAGTAACTTTAAGACTGTTAGAAAGAGAATTAACAAACGGTTTGCCATCTTTTAGCCATTGGTAGTTCCATACGTTTTTGGTAAGGTCAATAGAAGAAACTAATGAAAGAGTAGCGGTATCCTTTTTGCAAAATAAATCATAATAATCACTTTGTAGAGCCTTAGTAGTTAAATTGTAGTTTTTAGCATCAAAATTGAAACTTAAAGTATCTGAGATTGCCTTGCAAGTACCATCGGATGAGGTAAAGATGACATTATACCTGCCTGTTTCACTTATGAAAGTGCCATAGTAGTCTGAAGAAGTATTTGGAAAAATTACACCGTCTTTATACCAAGTGAGATTTGTAAAATAATCATTTGAATAGTATTGTTTAGGGATAGCATTTATACTGATTTTAGTAGATTGACAGTAAGTTTTATCTATGCTATTATATTTGTCCAATGAAAATCGAGTAATATTTGTTTTTTTTACTTCCACCGTTTTTGAATAGGCTATGCACTTGCCTTGTTCAACTTTTAATTTATATTTACCAGTTTCAAAAGCATTGTAACTATATTCATTTGCATTCTTTATTTCAATCCCATCTTTGTACCACTGAAAACTATAGTCATAGGCTTTTAGTAGATCTGTTGAAGCACCGGTCTTCAAATATAAATAAACACTTGAGCAAACTTCATATTTATCTTCATTAACGAGCGTACTAATTGGACTACCAATTATCATAGTTGCAGTGGGAGTTGAGGCTTTGCAGCCACCATCGGCAGATATTTCAGCGGTGTAATTTCCTGTTTGAGTTACTCGATAATCAGGTTTTGTCGCCCCTTCAATATCGATTCCATTTTTTTTCCACTGGATTTTATATTCCGTGCTTAGGTTATTTCCTAAATAATTGCCTGGAATATAAATAGATAAAGGAATAGTCTGACCCTCACAAGCTTGATAAATAGTTGTGTTTAAAAAAAAAGGTGCGTTAATACTCTTACCAATCTGAATTAATTGATTATAAGCATAATCTGCTTCACATCCATCAAAAGTACATTTCAAAGAATACCTTCCAGAATCTGAAACCACAATTTTTCTTTGATTTGCATTTGGAATATTTTTACCTTCAAATTGCCATTGGTAAGCAACTTTTGTATTCGACGTATCAGCAGTTAGCGTAACTTTTGTGCCTTTGCAATATTGAGTATCAAAATAAATATTTGGATTACTTTGAGTAAAACTAAAAGCATTGGGCATTTTAATCAGTCTCCTTGAAGTTTTGTTAGAAACGGCAAATAGATTTCCTAAAAATCCATTTTGGTTGTCTGTATATGCCGCAATCTGTACTTGAAAAGAGTCAAATCTAAGATTTGGAAACTTGTAGGTATTTTCTCCTTCTTTTAAATCGACCAAGCTATATTCAAAAAAACTCAAATCATTGTAGTATACCCTTATAATGTATTTTGTGTTGACTGGTAATTTTCCATAAAATCTTAAATTGAATTTTAATCCTTCTGAAAAACAATAGACTTTATCTGGAATATCATCAATCGTTATTTTTGGAAAATCAACTGGTTTTAAAACCTCCACGCTCATAGTTTTGCTGTAAACACAGTCTTTTTGTTTCAGCACAAACCGGTAATCACCATTATAAAAAGAAGTAGCTGGGGCAGAATTAAAATATAAAACATTTAGGGGAGTAGTGCTAAAAGGAGTATATAATTCAGCTT
>JAYVRC010000265.1:0-2088 GCA_043776615.1 Sphingobacteriia bacterium | reverse complement strand
GCAATTGGTTAGCCTTTAAATATGCTGGAATATGATGATTTACAATTCCACTTAACCTACCAGTAGGTATATTGGCAGTTCGCTCTAAAACTGGAGAACCGCTTAAAAAAATCATTTTCCCATTGGCAAAAGATACATTTCCAGTTTCAGCCATGTAACACAAAAGTGCGTTTCTTGCAGTCTGAATATGATTAGGAATGGAATCTTTTGTAATAGGAATATATTTAACTCCACTTGTAGTTCCACTGGTTTTTGCAAAATAGATGGGTTTTCCTCTCCATAAAACATTTTCTTTGCCTTCTTTAATTTGGTCTATATATAACTTCAATCCTTCATAATCCTTAATGGGTACTGCTTGTTTAAAAGATTGATAATCATCCACTTGAGACAAATGATGGTCATTCCCAAAAATGGTTTTTTGACCAACTTTTAATTGTAATTTAAATATGGCTTCCTGGTGTTCAATTGCTAACATCATACCCTTACGGGTTTTATTACTAATGAGTTGAGCAAAGGGTTTTGCCAATAATGATTTCAAGTTCATGATATATCAAAAAAGTCTTAGCTAGCAAAAATAGGTGCTTGTTGGGGGCTTTGGTGCTTCAAATAACTAAATTTGTGATAAATTATTTCGAAAATTGTTGTGATATGTTCCTGCAAATCCCTACCTTCGCCGTCCTAATTTTGGATAGCTATGTTAGCAGTTGTAAAAATCGCAGGTCAACAATTTAAAGTACAAGAAGGTCAAAGCTTGTACGTCCCACACTTGCAGGGCAAAACCGGAGACAAAGTAGAGTTCAGTGATGTATTATTTGTTGAAACAAATGGTGCTATTGCAACAGGATCAGCTGTAAAAGCTACTGTTAAAGCAGAAATCATCAGTGACTTAGTACAAGGTGAAAAAGTGATCGCCTTTAAAATGAAAAGAAGAAAGGGCTTCCGTAAGAAGCATGGTCATAGGACTCATTATACTAGGATTAAAATAGAAAGTATCGCTTAGTAAAAAATCACTTTAATTGCTCAGGCAAAAAAAGTTTTAAAATTATACATTATGGCACACAAAAAAGGAGAAGGAAGTGTAAAAAATGGTCGTGACTCACAAAGCAAACGCTTAGGTGTTAAAATTTATGGTGGTCAACCAGCTCTTTCAGGTAATATCATTATTCGTCAAAGAGGAACAGTTTATCATCCCGGAAAAAATGTTGGAGTTGGAACTGACTTCACATTATTTGCTTTAACTGATGGAATCGTTGAATTTAAAAAAGGTAGAAACGATAAATCAACAGTGTCAGTTATGCCAGTTGAAATAACTGCTTAAAAAAAAAATTTGTAGTTCTAAATAGTTTTTTTATTTTTAATGTATTATTTACTAACCATTAAATCTAAAAAACATGGCAACTGCAAAAAAAGCCGCTAAGAAAGCTGCACCTAAAAAAGCTGCTGCGAAGAAAGCTGCTCCTAAAAAAGCTGCAAAGAAAGCCGCTCCTAAAAAAGCTGCAAAGAAAGCTGCTCCTAAAAAGGCTGCAAAGAAAGCTGCTCCTAAAAAGGCTGCTAAAAAAGCTGCTAAGAAGAAGTAGTTATCTTATTTCTTTAACAGAAATAGATTTGATCCCGAACATTGTTCGGGATTTTTTTTTCCAATATCTCAACCTACTTTATTACTTTACACTATGATGAACAATAACAAAATAGCCGATAATTTTTCATTAATTTCCAAATTAATGGATATACATGGCGATAACTCTTTCAAGGCCAAATCCTATGCTGTAGCGGCTTTTACAATAGAAAAACTTACAACTCAACTAAGTTCCTTACCTACTGAAAAAATTAGAACAATAAAGGGAATTGGAGATAGTATCGCAAAAAATATTATTGAACAAATTGAAACAGGAAATTTTTTAGCCCTTCGGGATTATCTAGAAAAAACTCCACCCGGCATTTTAGAAATGCTTGGCATAAAAGGCATCGGTCCAAAAAAAATTGCTACCATTTGGAAAGAATTAGAAATAGAAACATTGGGAGAATTATTATATGCATGTGATGAAAACAGATTAACCTTGTACAAAGGTTTTGGAGAAAAAACACAAA
>JAYVRC010000264.1:0-2088 GCA_043776615.1 Sphingobacteriia bacterium | reverse complement strand
GTTGTATAGTCTGATAATTGGCAGTTGTTGAAATGTTTCGCGCCAAAGACCTTAATAATAGTCTAACTCGTTCAGGATTTTTTTCTACATTATCCACTCTCGACACATCTTGATGAATGATGGCTTCTACATAATCCCTAGCCATTCTTAATGCAGTTTCACTTTTCTGATCAATGCTTGCTGGCCAACCTCCTCTGCACAAAACAAAAGCAATTTTTTCTATGGTTAATTCTGACAAAGCCTCTGTAATTAATTGTTGTCCACCAAATAATGCTCGAAGTGAAATTTGACCATTAGACTCTAATGATTCAAACAAACTCATCGGTCTCATAGTAAAACGTGATATACGTCCTGTGCCCGTATGTGCAGTTGCATTTTCTGGTGGTACCGCTGATCCTGTCAAAATAAAAAGCCCTCGCTCGGCTCTTTTATCAATATCAAATCTAACTGCATCCCATAGAACAGGTGCAACCTGCCATTCGTCAATTAAGCGAGGCGTATTACCCTTCAAGAGTAAAGAAGGCTTTGTATCGGCCATTTTTTGATATGCCTGGGTATTATCTGGATCTTGCATATATACCACACTTGCTGCCGCTTTGCTTGCCGTGCTAGTTTTACCACACCATTTAGCACCCTCAATCAGCACTGCGCCGGCAGATTGAAGTGCCAACTGTAATTCTGCATCACAAAGCCTTGGTAAATAGCTCTTTTTACTCATTTTGTGAGGTATTTATTTAATACAAATATACGTAATTTCCGAGTTTGGCTTATTTTTACTTCTGAGTTTGGCTTATTTTTACTTCCGAGTTTGGCAAAATAACTCTATTGAATCTTAAATATCTATTATTAGGATATATGACTTTAATTCATAGCAACATAAAAATCGAGGTCAAATTTGAGAATGAAACTGTTTGGTTAACCCAACAACATACTGATGAGCTGTAGGATCCCCATTTTAAGTTGAGCGCTTGTTGAACTCTGAACACGAATTAAACGATTTATGTTGGTGCCTTAGATAATGCCAAGCTAGGCAATTCCAAGGCACTAGAAACAGTTAACAAATCGATAGAGGACCAGAAACAAATAAATGAGCCACAGCAAATAAGAGTGATTTATGAAGATCGTAAACTATTAGATTTATCGGCCTTATCTAATAGTTGTTTAAAAGAATTATTGAGCGCTTATTCGGAACAAGGTTTGAACGCGCTTATTGTTGATAGGTAAATTGAAAGCATTTAGTAATTATAATTTCAATGGGTAAGTATTATAAATATCTTAATTATGCTTTATATTTAATCAACTAAGAGATTAATTTAATTATGAAAAGAGCATCTTTTATAATAATTTTTTTATTGAAATTCTTTTCAAGCTTTTCGCAAGATTCATTAATTCTTCATGCAAATACATTTACTGAAAATTTAAAAGTTTATAGGGATTCGTTGGGACTTGATGGTATTGGCGAAATACCTAGAAATCGCAAAGTTTTTATACTAGCACCAGGAGGGAAGTTTATGTTCAAGGTATACGGTAATGGAGTAACTGGTTATGCTAGTATTGATTGGCTTGAGTATAATAAGCATGAATCAAAAAAGTTGAACCATAACAATATTGAATGGAAGATTCTAGAGGCAAAAAGGCTTGATAGGCTTTATATAGATACTTTTTATGATAAGCAAAGGAAAGATTCTATTGAAGCCATGAACGAAGCAAAAAAAGATCTTGCTAAAGGATTAAAAGATGTATTACAAGTTTATAGCTTTTTAATTAATCGAGATACATATAAAGTTGGATTTGGAATAACTGTAATCAACTACAATAAAAAATCCATTAAATATGTACGATTTACAATTTTAGGATATAATGATGTTGGGGATATAGAACAAACTAAAACATTTAAAGGAGTTGGTCCGATTGACTTCTTAACTGTTGGGAGTTATTATTTTGAAGATGCCTTTTATTCTAAAGTTATAACCTTATTAAAGATTAAGAATATTTCTGTTGAATATATGGATGGAAGCAAAAGAGATTTTACTAATATTCAATTAAATAATACCGTTGCAACTTCCATTGACGATTAATACATTAAGT
>JAYVRC010000263.1:0-8031 GCA_043776615.1 Sphingobacteriia bacterium | reverse complement strand
TTACATTATTTAAATTGAGATCAGTATTAATTGTAAAAGTTCTACCTATTTTTTTATATTTTTTTCTCCAAAGAAAATTTGTGTTTATCGATTGCTTTTCTTCTGCAGTCGAAGTGGTTCTATTGCTGGCATTGATTAATGTATTTTTTTCACTAATTGAACTTCCAAAAAAATTCATTCTTGTATTGGAATTACTAATTGCACTTCTTATAGTAACTTTTAAGGAGCTGCTAGAATCAATTTGCCATTCGAATATGCTCGTAATTTTATTTCTCTTTCTACTACTTACTTGATCTTGTGATGTGGAATTAATAAAACTGGTATCTGGTAAAATAGTTTGGGTTTTACTTGTTGTTATCCCACTTACATCTTGTTTATTGAATTGATAGGTATTGTTTGTATTGTATTTATCTTCATTCCACTTATTGCTAAAATGAATTCCACCCGTAATAGAATTAGGGAATCCTCTTCCCCAACTAAACTCGTCACCACTTGAATACATCATCATTCCCCCATCGTCATTAATTTCAGTAGTTGTATTTGCATCACCAGCATAATTTCTGTTCTCATCCCAATTTAACGATTGAAATTTAGTGTTGTCTGTGGTTAAATATCCAGATATTTTTCTTTTTGCTTTGAAAGAATTGGCCAATAGTTTGGCACCGTAATATCGGTCAAAGTCAGTACCTGCTTCTGCTTTACCAAAATAGCCTTTTTTCTTATCCTCCTTTAAAGTGAGGTTTAGTGTTTTAATTTTTTGTCCATCATCAATTCCAGTAAATGTAGCTTGGTCACTTTTTTTATCGAATGCTTGTACTTTTTCAATGGCATCAGCCCTCAAATTTTTGGTAACAACTGCGGGGTCATCGCTAAAAAATTCTTCCCCATCAACCAATACCTTTTTTACTCTTTCACCTTGAGCAGTTATCTCACCTTTACTATTTACTTGAATGCCTGGCATTTTTCGTAATAATTCTTGCACGTCTGCATTGGCACTTACTTTAAAACTATCTGCTTTGTATTCAGTAGTATCTCCCTTAACGCGAATGGCGCTTACACGTTGCTTTACAATTACTTCTTGCAATAATGTTGCTTTAGTAATTACTGGTAATTTTCCTAAATCGGTTATCTTATTTTTAACTAATGATAATACATCTACATAGTCGGCATAATTAGGATAGCTAATCATTACAATATGCTGACCTTCCGGTAAGTTTTTTAATTCGAAGCTGCCATCTTTTAAACTTCTCGTAAATGAAACTAGCACAGAATCTTTTTTACGAAGAATTGCAATTGTGGCGTTATGTAGGTTTTGTTTATTTAACGTATCAGTTATTAATCCTCTAATACCAGCTGTTTTTTCTTGGGCACATAACATATTTGTAAGACCAAATAAGAGGGCAAAAGCCATTAAAAGTTTTTTCATAAATGCAGTAGTATTAGTTTGTCGTAGGATTTTGTTGTAAATTTCAACATAATTTCTATCGAACTAAATAATTAGTTATAATATTTAGTTAAAATATGTTTTGATTATGTCTAAAAGTGAAAATTCTACGAATAAAAAAGATAACTCAACAATTCTAAGAGCATCCAAAAAGGAAAAAGTTGGAATTGAAACAACAAAAAAATACGAGGAAATTCACTTTGTAGAAACCAATCAATCCGTTTGGAATTATTCATTATTTAGGGATGCGGATGTTAAAAATTTTCAGCAAGGAACGCATTATAGTTTATACAATTATTTTGGAAATAAGCAAATTACGGTACTAGAAACACCTGGAACCTATTTTGCAGTATGGGCTCCAAATGCAACATTTATAGCTGTTACAGGATATTTTAATAATTGGGATAAAACAACTCATCCATTAAAAGTTAGAAAAGACAATTCTGGCATTTGGGAAGGATTTATTCCCAATTTATTAGGTGGTGAAGCTTATAAATACCATATCCATGGATTTAATGGAATAAAATTAGATAAAGGCGACCCCTTTGCGCATTATTGGGAGAAGCGGCCGTTTACTGCTTCTATAACATGGCAAACTAATTATGAATGGAAGGATGAGGAGTGGATGAAGACAAGAAAAAAACACAATTCTTTAAAATCTCCATACTCTGTTTATGAAGTGCATTTAGCTAGTTGGATGCGACCCGATAAAAATGATGAAGAAACCTATAATTCATATCAGCAAATAGCTGAACGAATGGTTCCTTATGTTAAGGAAATGGGTTTTACCCATGTTGAATTTATGCCTGTAATGGAGCATCCGTTTGATGGAAGTTGGGGTTATCAGGGTACGGGTTATTTTGCACCAACTTCACGTTTTGGTTCACCTCAAGATTATGCTGGTTTAGTTGATGCATTTCACCTGGCAGGCATTGGTGTAATTCTCGATTGGGTACCTTCACATTTTCCGTACGATGCGCATGGATTGTTTATGTTTGATGGTACCCATACTTACGAATATGCAGATATGCGAAAAGGGTATCATCCTGATTGGAACTCTTATATTTTTAATTACAAGCGTGGAGAGGTAAAATCTTTTTTAATTAGTAGTGCACGTTTCTGGTGCGATCAATTTCATACAGATGCCATTAGAGTTGATGCAGTAAGCTCTATGCTCCGTTTGGATTATAGCAGAAATGCTGGACAGTGGGAGCCCAATGAATATGGTGGTAATGGGAATATAGAAGCCATTGCTTTTATTAAAGATTTGAATGAAACACTGTATCGCGATTTTCCAGATATTCAAACCATTGCTGAAGAAGCAACTGATTGGCCAAAAATAAGTAAACCTACTTTTGAAGATGGATTAGGGTTTGGTATGAAATGGATGATGGGTTGGATGCATGATACCCTTGATTACTATAAATTAGATCCTATTTTCAGACAATTTCATCAGGATAAGTTTTCGTTTAGCATGATGTATTTCTATGATGAAAATTTTATGTTGCCCTTGAGTCACGACGAAGTTGTTCATGGCAAAAGCCCGATGTTATATAAAATGCCAGGCGATGAATGGCAGAAGTTTGCGAATCTAAGAATATTATATACTTATATGTTTACACATCCTGGCGCTAAATTATTGTTTATGGGGGATGAGTTTGGGGCTACCAGCGAATGGAATTATAAAAGCGAATTACAATGGGAGTTATTAAAATTTCCTGGGCATGGCGGAATGAAGTATTGTGTTCAAAAACTAAATGAGTTATATAAAACTGAACCCGCTTTATATGAAAAACAATTTGAGCCAGGCGGTTTCGAGTGGGTCGATTTAAATCATCGGTCCGACTCAGTTTTAGTATATAAACGCAAAGGCAAAAAGGAAAAAGATGATATATTGGTTATACTTAATGTTACCCCAACAGTAAGGATGGATTGGGAAATTTATGTTCATGGTAAGGGTAAGTGGACAGAAATTTTTAATTCCGATGTGAAAGAGTTTTGGGGCACTGGTGATGTTTTTAATCCAGCAATTTCAAGTGAAATAGTAGATAAGCCTTCAAAATGTTATAAAATTAAAGTGCATTTGCCGGCACTTGGTGCAATTGTACTTCGTTAATTTAGTTTAACTGTAACATTTTTATTGATATTCCGTTTCATTGTAAAAATACTCAATGAAAAAAATACTATTGTTATGTGTAAGTTTTTTTGCACTTACTACCATTTTTGCGCAAAATGAAATAAGTGAACCAAATGTACAGAAGAGAACAATTAACTCCTTTCATGCAATTGAAGCTTCTGCAGGTATAGAAGTAATTATTACTAAAAGTGATAAAGAAGAATTAGCTGTAACTGTTGGAGATTTAAGTTATTTAGATCAAGTTAAAACAACTGTTAGTAATGGGGTTTTAAAAATTACCAGAGAAACTAATTGGAAATTTTGGAAGATGTGGGAAAATGCTTCTATAAGAGTGTATGTTTCATACATAACTCTTGATAAAATTAATGTTTCAAGTGGAAGTAATTTAAAAGGAACAACTATTCAATTAAGTTCGTTAGCTGTTAAAATAAGCAGTGGTGGTATGGTTAAACTTAGTGGTAGTGTAGGTTTCTTAGATGTTACAGTAAGTAGTGGTGCTAATTTTAGAGGCAATGACTTTGTAGCTGCAAAATGTAAAGCAGATGTAAGTAGTGGTGGAGAAATAAATATCAATGTATCTAGAGAGTTATCAGTAGATGCAAGTAGTGGAGGATCAATAAAATACAAAGGAGAAGCATCTATCAGAGATATTCATACAAGCAGTGGTGGTTCCGTTAAACGACAGTCTTAACTGGGTATAACTAAGCTGAATGTGAGTTTAAAGGAATTGGAATACTAATACAAAAAGTAGTTCCTTTTCCTAACTCGCTCCATTTAATAAACAATTTTCCGTTGTGGTATTGTTCTATAATTCTTTTACTCAAAGAGAGACCGATGCCCCAACCCCTTTTTTTAGTGGTATAACCCGCTTTAAAAACATTGGCTAATTTATTTTTAGGAATACCTTTTCCAGAATCAGTAACATTAATAATGAGTTCCTTTTCATTTTGTTGAAAAAGAATGTCTATTACCCCTTTTCCTTCCATCGCGTCTAATGCATTTTTTAATAAATTTTCGAAAACCCAATCAAATAATGTTGGTGTTAAATTAATTTGAAGCGCTTCTAGTTGGTTGGTATTAACTGTAAATACAATTTGGTCATTGCTTCTTTTTTTCATGTATTCTACCACCGATAAAACCAATGCAATTGGATAATTTAATTCTAGTTTAGGCGTACTCCCTATTTTTCCAAACCGATCTGTAATGAGCAATAGCCGGTTAATGTCTTTGGCTATTTCATTAACAATGGGTTCGTTCTCTTTTTTTTCTTTCAGAATTTCTAGCCATCCTTCTAAGCTCGAAACTGGTGTACCTAACTGATGTGCTGTTTCTTTTGCCATGGAAGCCCACAATTGATTCTGACCACTTTTGTATTGCGTTTGTAATGAAATAAAAGCAATTAATACAAACAATGCAACTACAATTAATTGTACGAATGGATACCATTTTACTTGCTTTAATAATTTACTTTCGCCATAATAATATTTATAAATGGTATACGGATTCTCTTTTAGTACCAGAATAATTGGATCATTATTAAACGCTTTAAATACTTTTAGCTGTTCTGATAAATAGTTAGTATTCTTTTGAAGATTAACTGTGTCGAGATTAATAAAGTTTCCTGTTGGAACATCTTTTTCGTTGGTTTCTATTATAGGTATTTCTTTATTTTCTGACGAAATTTTTGAAGCAAGATTAATGTTTATGGTATCGGAGGAATTCAGTATTGTTCTTTCAGCTTCTACCCAAGCTTCTACATTTTTTCTTTCTTCTATAGCAATTTGTTTGGCAACATATTGAGAATAAACAATAGTGCCACTCACAATAATCATTGCAATAAAAAATAGGAGCGATTTCCAATTAAAAAAATGTTGAATCATTGCTCTAAAATAAGCTTAATGTACTTTAAAAAGAAACAGCTCCTAAAGGAGCTGTTCATTCGCTGGTTTTTCATAAAAGATTAACTAAATAATCCACCTTTTTTTAGCGTTTTTACACCTTCGCCTATTTTAAATCCATTGTTATAAATTTCTATTTTATAATTACCTTCTTTATAACGATCAGTCTGTTTCCAATCGAAACTTACTGGAATAATTTTATTTTGCTCATAATTAACAGAAACTTTGCTTGTAAAGGGCTTAATACCTTCATCCCTAGTTGTAAAAGTTCCACCTTCTGTAATTACTTTATCATCAGATCCTGTAACAACAACATATATATCCTTAGTACCAGAAGGAGTTACCCTATTTTCATCTATATTGAATGAAATACGAATCAAGTCTGCTCTTTTAGCTGTATTGGTTTCAGCCTCTTTACCTGAACTCCTTAAACGGATTGCAGTAATTCCAATATTAGAAGCATGTAATGTTGAAGCAATATCAACTTTTTCTTCTAGTTGCTTTTTTTCTACTTTAGTTGTATTTAAGTTTTGTTCTAATCCTTCCTTTTCATTAGATAATTGTGTTTTATCTGAATTTAACTGCTGATTAGCAGTTGTTAATTGCTGATTTTCTCCCTTCAATTTTTCAATTTCTGCAAATAGTCCATCGATTTTACCATTTAACTCTCCAATTTTTTGTTTGGCGCTGGTTAATTCAGCAGCTGTTGCATTTTTTTTCTTTAAAATGCTACCAATATCAGATTTTAATTGTTGAATTGCTACATTTTGATCTGCTAAATCACCTTGTAATTGAATATTCTGGTTGGTTAATGAGTCAGCTTTAGCCGAAACAGTCATAAACTCCTGTTGTAATACTACTCTCGCACTATCAATATTGCTGATTTTATTTTCTAGTATCAAAACCTTTTCGCTGTGCTTGCTTTTGTCGTAAAAAATATACCCCCAAGTAACTAATAGTGCAGCTATTAAAATGCCATAAATCAGCTTCCTATTGTCTTTTGGCTGATTCAAATTGGTTGTTGCGCCCCCAAATTGGGTAGATTGATTGTTCATAATACAAAATTTAATAGATCATTAATTGTAATTCAACTTGGTAATCTCTAAAATCATGCCAAAACAAAAATTTCAACCATCTTTGTGCTATGTCGGTGGAAAAAATACTCAACAGTTGGAAAAAAGGTTCTTTCAAACCTGTGTACTGGTTAGAAGGAGAAGAGTCTTATTTTATAGATATATTAGTGAATTATGCTGAGAAACATATTTTATCCGAGTCGGAAGCATCCTTTAATCTGAGTGTTTTTTATGGAAAAGATGCTGACTGGGCAGCAGTAATTAATGCTTGCCGCAGATATCCCATGTTTGCCGAAAGGCAAGTGGTATTACTGAAAGAAGCTCAACAAATGCGGGATTTGGAAAAATTGGAAGGGTATATAGAGAATCCTCTTTCATCAACGGTATTTGTAGTTAGCCATAAAGAAAAGAAAGTAGACGGTAGGGGCAAGTTAGCAAAAGCATTAAAAAAATCAACTGCTGAAGTATTTACCACTAAAAAATTATACGAAAATCAATTACCAGAATGGGCCAATTCAATAATTGTAAATCGTGGACTTGTTATTCAGCCCAAGGCATTGCATATATTGGTAGACCATGTTGGAAATGATTTAAATAGAATTGAAAATGAAATTGAAAAACTCACCCTTAATTTAGGGGTGAAAAAAACTATTTCAGAAGACGATATCGAGCAATTTATAGGTATTAGCAAAGAATTTAATGCATTTGAATTACAAGCCGCTATTGCTCAAAAAGATTTAGCTAAAAGCATTAGAATCATTCAATATTTCGAATCAAATCCTAAAGCTGCTCCTATACAATTGATTTTGCCATCTATTTATAATTTTTTCAGTAAGTTATATATACTAAAAGGTACCAGTGGTGCTAATAGTCAAAATGCAGCATCCATTTTAGGAGTGCAGCCTTATTTTGTAAAAGAGTATTTATCTGCGTCGAGTAAATATGATTTTGAAAGTGTAGAAAAAGTACTGCTATTATTGCACCAATATAACCTAAGAAGCATTGGTGTCAATAACGGTGGCACTTCGGATTCAGGATTACTTAAAGAGTTAGTAGTAAAAATTATGAATTAAGTAATGTAAAAAAATTGATGGCTAGTTGTTTGTCGGTATGAAGCTGAGCTTTTAATTCTTCTAAACCGTTAAATTTAACTTCACTTCTTAAATAATGATGGATCAATATTTCTAAAGATTCTGTGTAAATATCTTCATCAAAGTTAAAAATATGTACTTCAATTACTCGTTTTTTTCCATCAATAGTTGGCCTTATACCTATATTCATCATGCCTTTTAATGGAAAATCATTTTTCCAGATTATTTCTACTGCATATACTCCATTACCTGGTATTAATTTTTCTTCACTTGAAATATGTAAGTTAGCTGTAGGATATCCAATGGTTCTTCCCATTTTATTTCCTTCAATTACTACTCCATCAAAAAAATAAGGGTAACCTAAATGTTGATTAGCAGTTTCAATATC
>JAYVRC010000262.1:0-8055 GCA_043776615.1 Sphingobacteriia bacterium | reverse complement strand
GTCTTAGTTATTTTTTCATTATTCTCTGATAAGTTTTTGGTAAAACTATTTACGTTATTCATCGACTGAGTAATAGTGCCTGTTTGCTTATTTAACATATCTTGTAATGATGCAGTAGAAGCTACCATGTTTGCAGTAGTTTTATTTACATTTAGTATAACCGATTGTAAGTTGTTTTTTGTAGAAGGATCAAAAATAGTATTGATATTATGCATTACACTATCTAAAGTATGAATTGTAGTTTTTAATTGATCTGCTACAGGTGTTAATTTATCCATGATTCCACCTAATAAACTTGAACTCGCCGCTGTATTGATGGTATCGCCTGACTTTAAAAAACTTTTTATATTACCTAATCGAATCTCTATACTAGGAGCACCCAATGGATTGCTATTAATTACGGCAATAGAATTGGAAGGAATTTGGTAATTATCTTTAAGCTTAATAGAGATAACAATATTTCTTAAAGATTTATCTTCATTTTCAATATCAGCAACTGATCCTACTTGAAATCCATTTACATACACTGGATTTGAAATCATAATACCTTTGGTATCTGTATATTTCGCATGGAGGTAATTTCCTGTTTTGAGTATTGTTTTGCCTTTTAAAAAATTAAATCCAAGGATTAATAATACAATTGATATGGAAGTTAATGCCCCAACTTTGGTTTCGTTCGAAATTTTCATCTGTAAAAGGGTAGTTTTTAAAATTCTACTATACTAATGTAGTCAATTCAACAAATTTAGGGATTCTATTAAGGTAAAATACTAAAAACAGCATTAACTATAATTATTTGCGTGGTAATTCTTTATTTGTATTACCAAGTTGTTTCTCTAATGAGAATTTATAACGTTTTACAGCTTTAATAATTACTTCGCAAATTTCTGTTTGTCCAATTTCGCTATTCAAGTAATCTTCCTCCTCTTGGTTTGAAATAAAGCCAGTTTCTATTAAAACTGCTGGCATTGCTACTGCATAAAGTACAAAAATTCCTTCTTTACGTTGCTTAGCTTCTCTGCTAACTCTTCCCACTTTTTTAAACTCATCTTCAATAGTAAGAGCCAAATCAGCACTTCTTTGGAAAAAAGTTTGAGTTTTCATACTTAATAACATCATTTTAGTTGGATCATTTTTTTCTAAATCTTGCATAGCTTTTAAAGAAATGCTATCCATATCGGGATCATCATTCTTACTCAATGCATTAATCCGTCCATTTGTTTTATTAACAGGATAAATAAAAGTTTCTGTTCCACTTGCTGGGTTAGGAGTAGTCCAATACCTGTAATCCTTTACTTTTCGAGTATATTTCTTTTTTTTCTTACCTTTTCCTTTGTAATAGGTTGATGTTTTATAGCCAATAAATTCGCTGTGTCTTATTGGATCTGCACTGTTTACATGAATGCACAGGAATAAATCACCTTTTGCTGCATTGGCTATTTCGGCTTTTTTGGTAACATTATCAAAAACATCCGTCCTTCTAGTCATTGCAATATCAACGTCAGGAATTGCATCCGACATCATTTTTTCTAATTTCAAAGCTATTGAAAGTGCAATATCCTTTTCATTGGAATATTTTCCACGAGCTCCACCATCTTGCCCTCCATGACCTGCATCTATTACAATTCTCTTGAGTGGTTGTTTTTGCGTAGGCTTTTTCACTCTATCCGTAAAAGACGATAAAGTAATTAACCCGAAGCCCAACATAACAAAGGCAATAATATATCTATTCATCATATCATTTCGTTAAAGGAAAGAGACTGAATTACCCATTTACACAGTTTAGACCTAATTTTGCAAAAGCGATCATGAGTAGAATCTATAAAATTAACGTAAAAAGAAAGCTGGCTATTGTTCTAATCCTGATATTGGGGATATTAACATTTCATATAGAAGATACTAAAGCTGCTCCTTTTTTTCAAAATTTTGCTAAAAAGGACAGCATATTGGTTAAAAAAGACACTATTCGTAATGATAGTATGCGCTTGGTGGTAGACACGCTTAAAATATCAAAAGATTCTATAGATGCACCTATAAAGTTTGTTGCTGAGGATTCTGGTGTATTAATAGTCAGTACCAAAGAATTTATTTTATACGGTAAAGCTAAAGTTGATTATACCGACCTTAAACTAGAAGCTGCAACAATTAAATACGATCAACAAACACAATTGGTAAAAGCATATGGTTCTTTAGATTCCACAGGAAATCCATTATCAAAACCTCAGTTTATTCAAGGAGAAATGAAATCGGTTAGCGATTCTATTTTCTTTAATATGAAAACTGGAAAGGGTTTAACAAAAAATACTTTTTTTCAGGAAGGTGAGATTTATATTAATGCGGTTGAATTAAAAAAAATAAGTGCAACAGAAGTATTTGCTCGAAGAGCAAGATTTACAACCTGTAATTTAGATACACCACATTATAGTTTCCGAACTGCTAAGATGAAAATTATTAACGATAAATTCGGAATTGCAGGACCTTCATTTCCAGAATTCGAAGGTGTTCCTATGCCTATAGGAATTCCATTTGGTATTTTTCCGTTGAGTAAAGGAAGGCATTCTGGCATATTACCTCCAGCATTTAACGCCAGTCCAGATTTCGGTTTGGGCTTAGAAGGATTAGGTTATTACAAAGTGTTAAACGACAATGTTGATGCAACAGCTAGAGCCAATATTTATTCATTTGGAGGATGGAGTTTAAACTTAAATTCTAAGTATATTAAACGCTATGCTTATACTGGAAATCTTAATCTTACATTTCAGAATACTAAATCGCTTAATAATAACACATTTAGCAATGAAGAATTTAATAGTTTTAGATCGTTTATGATTAACTGGACCCATAGCAGGGATAATAGAGCAAGACCAGGTACTTCATTTTCTGCCAATGTAAACTTTGGTAGTACAAGATTTAATCAATCAGTTTTGAATAATCCATTCATAAATTTTCAGAATCAGTTAAGTTCATCAGTTAGTTATGGAAAAGACTGGAAAGGGAAATATAATTTATCATTGAATTTAAACCATAACCAAAATAGTAATACAAGATTGGTGAATATGAATTTACCAACTGTAAATTTTAACATGGTCACTATTTATCCATTTCAACAAAAAGATCAAATTGGCTCCGGAAAATGGTATGAAAAAATTGGAATAGGGTATAGCGGAAATTTTCAAAACCAAATTTCATTTTATGACACCGCATTTAATATCAACAGAATTTTAGATACGATGCAGTACGGAGCAACTCATAGTGTGCCTATAACATTGTCATTGCCTTCATTTGGACCAATTACAGTTGCACCAAGTGTTTCATATGAAGAGAAATGGTATGGTCAACGAACTTTTAAATCTTGGAATACTACTACACAAAAAGTAGATACGTTAAAGGAAAAAGGATTTTATACTGCTCGACAAATGAGTTTTGGTTTAGGTTTAAATACAAGAATATTTGGTACTTATAAATTCAAGTCAACGAGTAAAATTATGGCTATTAGGCACGAAATACGCCCAACTATTTCTATGAATTACCAGCCTGATTTTGGATCTAAATATCATTATACAACAAAAGTAGACTCTAGTGGAAGAACTGTAAGGTTTTCGCAATTTGATGGAAGTATTAATGGATCATTTGGGGAAGGTACTTTTGGTGGGATTGGATTTGGGATAGACAATTTATTAGAAATGAAAGTGAAAGACTTGAAAGATACTACAAATAAAAAAGGGAAAAAAGTAAAATTGATTGATGGATTTGGTTTTAATTCGTCATATAATTTTTTAGCGGATAGTTTTCAATTAGGAAATTTTAATATATATGCACGAAGTACATTATTTGAGAAAGTAAATATAACAGCCGGAGCAAATTTAGATCCGTACACTATTGATAGCAGGGGGTATAGGGCAAATAAAATATTATGGGATCCTGCAAACTTTAAGTTTGGAAGAATCACCAGTGGGAATATAGCACTCTCCACTTCATTTAAAAGTAAATCGAAAGATGGAAAATCAGATAAAGAAAAAGATAAAAATATTCCAATTGATCCATTTTTGACTCCGGATGAACAACAAAGGCAGCTACAATTTGCAAGAGCAAACCCTGCTGAATTTACCGACTTTAATATTCCTTGGAGTTTAAATGTTTCCTATTCTTTTAATTTTACTAGAGTTTTATTACCAGATTTTAGTGGATTCAAAACAGAAACATTTTCTTCTATCAATTTTAATGGTGACTTTAGTTTAACAGATAAATGGAAAGTAGGTGCTACAGGCTATTATGATATTAGTAATGGAGGACTTCAGCAATTAAGTACTTTTATAACAAGAGAAATGCATTGTTGGCAATTATCAATAAATGTTAACCCTGTTGGTTTATATCGATCATTTAATATTACTATCAATCCTAAATCTGGTATTTTACGAGATCTCAGGATTAATAGAAGCAGAACTTTCTCTAATACCAGCTATTAATTATTCATTTTTAGAGTAATAGTCGCTCATTGTATCAAACACTTTTTGTTTTAATTCATCTACAGTTAAATTTGCTGGATCTATGGGTGCTAAAAAATGTATTGATAATTTTTTTGGGAGTAAATAAAAAGCTTTTTTTGAGCTTAATGCTTTTTTGGTGTTGAATATAACAGCAGGAATAATTGAATGTTGGGTATCAACAGATAGCTTAAAAGCACCATCATAAAACTTTTTCAAAGGCATATTAGTTTTATTACGAGTGCCTTCTGGATAAATACACATATGAAAGCCATTATCTAAAGCAGCTTTCATTAAGTCAAAACTTTTTCTTCTACTTGCATCACTATTTCTATCAACAATAACTGAACCTCTATTATAATACCAACCAAATAAGGGCACTTTAAGAAAATCTTTTTTTGCAATTGTTTTATTAGCACCAGGAATGAATGGAGATGAAAGTGGAATATCTAACAATGCATTATGGTTACAAGTAACTATATAAGTCTTACCTTTTTCGAAATGTTCTTCTCCTTTTGAACTAACTGGGCAACCAACCATATATAACCAAATTGTCATCCAGCCCTTTGCGGTTTTAATAAAATAATACATTCCTTTCGGGTCTGGAAAAAAAGAACTTATATAAGATGGAATTAAAGCAATTAAGAAAGTGCTTACGAAGCTGATCATTCCCCAAAATGCCCAAATTCGAGCAAAAATATTTAGTAAAAAAGTTGCGATTGATTTCATTGTTATAATTTCCAATTAATTGGTTCAATTCCTTGCTGCATTAATAATTCATTTGTTTTACTAAAATGCTTACATCCAAAAAAACCTTTGTCGGCACTAAAGGGTGAAGGATGAGCGGCTTTTAATACATGGTGTTTAGTAGCATCTATAAAAATTTGCTTTTCATGTGCAAACTTACCCCATAAAAGAAAAACAATACCTTTCTTTTGATCCGATATTTTTTGTATCACCGCATTGGTAAAATCCATCCATCCAATTTTAGCATGACTTGCGGGTTCATTGGCCCTAACTGTAAGTACTGCATTTAACAGTAATACTCCTTGTTCTGCCCATGGAGTAAGATTTCCTGTAGAAGGTATTTCCATTCCTATATCTTTCTTAAGCTCTTTAAAAATATTTAGTAATGATGGGGGAGGTTTAACACCATCAGGAACAGAAAAACTTAAACCATGAGCTTGCCCAGGTCCGTGATAAGGATCCTGACCAAGAACTACTACTTTTAAATGAGAGAAAGGTGTTTTTTCGAATGCGTTAAATATTAATTTACCAGGCGGAAAGATTATTGCTTTAGAAGCTTTTTCTGATTTTAAGTGTACACTAATTTGTTGAAAGTAAGATCGATTAAATTCTTTGTATAATACTTCTTTCCAACTTGGTTCAATTTGTACATCCATAATGCAATTCATTATTTCTTTGCGTAATTTTTGCAAAACTCAATGGCAATGATCATATCATTATGCAATAACCGATCTGCTTCATTAAAACTCACTTTGGTTCTAAAATCTGTAATTAGTTTTTCAATAACTGATGAACTTTTCAATGGTCTGCGAAATTCCAATGCTTGAGCAGCACTTAATAATTCAATAGCTAATACCTTTTCAACATTTTGAATAACTCTAAAGCATTTAGTAGCTGCATTTGCTCCCATACTTACATGGTCTTCTTGATTATTACTAGATGAAATACTATCAACAGAAGCTGGTGTACACAACTGTTTGTTTTCACTTACAATTCCAGCCGCTGTGTATTGAGGTATCATAAAGCCCGAATTAAGTCCAGCATCTTTTACAAGAAATAATGGCAAATTACGCTGACCAGATATTAATTGATAAGTTCTTCTTTCAGAAATATTAGCAATTTCACTCATTCCAATTGCCAAATAATCCAATGCCATTGCAAGCGGTTGTCCATGGAAATTTCCACCACTAACAATTAAATCTTCATCTGGAAAAATATTAGGGTTATCGGTTACTGAATTAATTTCTTGTAAAAAAACAGATAGCACATGATTAAATACATCTTTACTTGCACCATGCACTTGTGGAATGCATCGAAATGAGTATGGATCTTGTACTTGTGATTTTTGTTGCGTAGTTATTGTACTTCCTTCTAGATGCTCCAGCATTTTTTTAGCTGTAGCAACTTGACCAGCATGAGGTCGTATGCGATGAATGTGTTCATTAAGAGGTTCGAGAATACAATCAAATGCATCAAATGACATAGCAGCAATTAAATCGGCCATTGCCAATAAATGCTCAGCCTTTTTTAAGCAATATATTCCGTAAGCACTCATAAATTGTGTTCCGTTAATCAAGGCAAGTCCTTCTTTACTTTCTAATTGAATTGGCTCCCAATTAAATTGCCCCATTATTTCTGCAGTGGCAATTTTTTTCCCATCTTGATATACATCGCCTAATCCTAGTAATGGAATGCTTAAATGACTTAAAGGTGCTAAATCTCCAGAAGCCCCTAAAGATCCCTGAGTATAAATTACTGGAAAAATATTGTTGTTATAAAAATCCATTAGTCTAATTACAGTAGCAATTTGAACTCCACTATGACCATAGCTAAGCGATTTTATTTTGAGCATCAACATCAACTTCACAATATCTAAAGGAACTTCTTCTCCCAATCCACAAGCATGGGATACCAATAAATTGTATTGAAGTTGTTGTATTTGCGTTGAGTCTATTTTAACATTTTGCAGAAAGCCAAAGCCAGTATTAATCCCGTAATATAATTGAGCATTATCATTGGTTTTTTTATCGAGATAATCCCTACATTTCATAATTTTTTCATGGGCATCAAAAGAGATGGATACCAGTTGATTATAATCTAATAAGTCTTTAACTTGTTGAAAATGAAGCCACTTACTATCGAGTGGGAGGTAATTGTAACTCATTCGAGCATTCGTTTGATGCAAAGTAAATGAATTAGCCGAATGAGAGGAAAAACGAGACTAGGTTTGCAAAACTGAGTATTTTTCCGTTATTTTGCACCTCCAAAAGAGGTTCGGTAGCTCAGTTGGGTTTACCATCCTGACTAAAATCGGGAAGGTTAAAGGAAGAGAAGATATAAATTTCGGTTCGGTAGCTCAGTTGGATAGAGCAACTGCCTTCTAAGCAGTAGGTCATTGGTTCGAATCCAATCCGGATCACATAGTAAAAATTAAACTATTATTTAATTTTACAACATTTTTATACTATATGTAGGTATAATAAAACTAAAAATCGACCCCTTTCCCGGCTCACTTTTTATTTGCAAGTGACCCCCATTTTTTTCAATAAATTCTTTACTAATCATAAGTCCAAGGCCTGATCCTTTTTCTTTTTCAGTACCTCTTCGGCTGATGGGTACATTGTTTTCCATTAACTTTTTTATTTTTACTTCATTCATTCCAATACCAGTATCTATAATTTCAATTTTGATATTTTCATTTTCGGGGAATGCTTTTATTTCTATCTCACTACTTCGATGACTGAATTTGATTGCATTGCTCAGGAGATTCCTGATGATGAATTCAACCATGTCTTTATCGGCATATGCATTTAATGTTTCTTCC
>JAYVRC010000261.1:0-8060 GCA_043776615.1 Sphingobacteriia bacterium | reverse complement strand
CTAGTGCAGAAACATATACAATATTTGGATTGGTTGGATGTACTCTTACTCTAGCAATGGACTGTGTATTGGTTAAACCGATGTTTTTCCATGTCTTTCCTCCATCAATTGATTTATATACTCCATCGCCTTGAATAATATTACCTCTAAACTCAGTTTCCCCAGTTCCAATATAAACGATGTTAGGATTGGAAGGAGATACAGCAACAGCACCAACAGAAGAACTAGTGATTTGTCCATCAGTAACAGGTTTCCAGTTTAATCCGCCATCAGTTGTTTTCCATAATCCTCCACCAACAGCTCCAAAATAATATTCCATTTTATTTTTGGAACTTCCAGCAATTCCCAAAGATCTTCCACCTCTGTTTGGGCCAATATTTCTCCAATTCATGCCCTTTAAGGAAGAATCAATGATTGTTTTTTGAGCATAATTTTTTATTGGGTTCATTAAGCATAAAGCAGAAAATGAACAAAGAAGTAGTAACTGTTTCTTGAGCATACGATTATAGTTTAAAGTCGCAACAAGTTACGGAATATGCTAATGCATAATATAAAAAATGGATAGCTTAATTAAATATCGATCTATTTCAATCCGCAAAAAAAATCGTAAGTTTATAAGATGGGTGTAACTGAAAACGAAAATTAAAATTTTTACTTAAAGCTTTAAGTCATGAAAAGAAGAACCTTTATTAAAGACTCTAGTTTAACCGCTTTCAGTGTTGTTTGTTTTGGTGCCATCAATTTTAATGGGACAGTATTTGTAGGGGATAATGAGACAACCACTGATATCCTTGGTCCATTTTACCGTCCGGGTGCACCAATGCGCAATAACCTAATTCCACCAGGAACTACTGGTAAAGTGTTGCACCTCTCGGGAACTGTTCTACATTATGATGGAAAAACACCACTTTCAAATGTACTAATTGAAGTATGGCATTGCGATGGATCTGCTAAATACGATAATGTTTCAGATAATTATTTTTATAGAGGTGCAATTAAAACCAGTAAGGATGGTAAGTATACTTTCAAAACAATTATTCCTGTACCTTACAAAGATGGAGAAGATTGGAGACCTGCTCACATTCATATGCGTATTTCAAGTGCCAATCATCAGGATTTAATCACACAGATTTACTTTAAAGGAGATCCGCATATTGAAAAAGATGCAGCTGCCAATGCACCACAATCTGTAAAGCGAATATTGGCGATCAAAGAAAAATCATCTGCAGAAAGTGAAGTGAAGTTTGACATCGTAATGGGAAAGACTTATTTGTTGGAAAATGCAGGGTATAAAAAAATTACGGGACTCTATAAATTAAATAAAGGCAATGCAGAATTTTCTAGGGAAGATGACCTTTTAATTTTAAAGATGAACGGTCAGATCATGGAAGGTTTGGTATATAAAGGCAACAATACTTTTGTGGGAGGCCTTAGTTTTAATAAAGTCAGGTTTGAAATTTTAGCTAACGGAGATGTAAAAACCTATATCACAATGTGGGATATGCCTTCTGATAAAAAATTTTTAGAAACCTATGAGGGGGTAAAGAAAGTGAAGTACGGATATTGAGCAATATATTTCTGTGTGTTAATAATTATCAAAAGCAGTAGTAGTTAATAAAAGTAACAGTTTTGTAAAATTATTTTTTTAAGTAAAAATGGATTAGCAAATATCCTAAAACGCATAAAGCTAGTATTGCCAATACTGCAATAGCCAGCCATTGTTGGTCATTTATTTTTGCTCTTTTTGCTCTTTTTGCTTTCTTTCCAGTTTCTATTCGAAGCTGTTTATTTAATTGATCCCTTAATGCAATTAGTTTTGTAGGATGATGAAACTGTTGCAACCCTTCAACGGCATCATTCATAAAGTCGGATTCGGCCATTTGTTTCTCAATGGCATAGCGCTCTTCTGCAGAAGGGTTACCCTCCAAGTACTTTATGAGTTCTTGCTCATTTAGTTCTTCATCATTTTTTAATATATCGTTCCAATCAGTCATTCAACTGGTTTCTTTTTTTTGCTATTAATAATTTTAGATTTCTCTTTCCATTTTGAATATTGCTTTTAACTTGAAGTATTGAATAGCCTGTTTTTTGTGTTATTTCTTGATAGCTACATTTATTTAGATAGAATAAAGTTATACAAGTTTGTTGTTCAATGTTTAATTCTGTTAAGCAAGATTCAAGTATGTCTAGATTGGTTTCTTTGGACTGAATTGCTTCTATGTCTACATTTTCTTCTACATACGATGAATGATTTGTTAACGAAACAAATTTTTTGTCGTCTCTCAATTTCATTAAACAGTGGTTACATGCTATTTTATACAACCAACTTTTTGGGTAGGTAACTGAATATTTTTCCAATTCATTTAGTGCTTTCAGAAAAATTTGTTGAACTGCATCTTTTGCATCTTCTTCATCTTTTAAGTATTTCATACATACACCCAACAGCAATAAAGTATAGCGTTCTAGCATAATACCAAGCCATTCTTTATTATTATCGTTATTAAACCGACTAAGTAAATCTGTATCACTTATATGTTGGTAGTTGGTATTACTCACACGTTAAAATAAGCATTTTTGTGTAAGATGCTTTGAATGTTATTTTCCATAACTTACAGGTAAATAATTTTCTATGGGTTATGTTGTTTCAATTGTTGCAGTTACTCCAATAAGGGCAGAAGCTACTCACAGAAGCGAAATGGTTAGTCAGCTTTTGTTTGGAGAACCTGCAGAAGTATTAGATACTGAAGGCGATTTTTTTAAAATCAAATGTGTTTATGATGGTTACGAAGGTTGGTGCCAACGTACTCAATTGATGAATATTTCTGAAGATCAAATGGCAACTTATCATAAAGACCTAGTTGCAGAATTTACCAATTTACTTGAAGTAAATGGATTAGAAATGCAGGTGCCTTATGGAGCGTCATTAGGATTTTTTTTAAATAATAGAGCATCTTTGGGAAAATTTAATTTTCACAATAAGGGAGCGGTAGCCAAGCCCAATGGATTGTTATTTAAGTCCGAATATATAAAGCATATTGCAACAGCTTATTTAAATACGCCTTATTTATGGGGAGGCAGATCGGTTTTTGGAATTGATTGTAGTGGTTTTGTTCAACAAGTGTATCGATTTTTCGATAAGCAATTACCCCGAGATGCTTATCAACAGGTTATGCTAGGAGAGGTAGTTGGTTTTTTGCAAGAAGTAGTTTGTGGTGATCTCGCTTTTTTTGATAATGCTGAAGGTAAAATTACTCATGTAGGGATACTACTCAATAATGAAACAATTATTCATGCTTCGGGGAGAGTTAGAATAGATAAAATTGATAATGTGGGGATAATGAGTTATGATACTGGTGAAAGAACTCACCAATTAAGAATTATCAAAAGAATTGAATGATATTACATTATATCCATAGCCTTAGCAAAATAAGTTACAGTACCAGGTAATGCTAACCAGAAAAATTCGCGGTAAACAACTAGGAGTGTAATCATTATTGCTAACCAGAAAAAACAAAGTGCCCAATATTTACCTGATGATTGTTTTGCTTGCATTTAACTATTTTTTGCAAATATAAGCTCGACATGCCAATCTACCATTCGTTAAGTGCCTGATTGTTCAATTTTTTTGGATTCAGGGCTTTTTGGATGACTGGCTCCATCAAAAAACAACATTTTGATGGAAATAACCAACAAAATCATTGCAAAAATTTTCTTCATTTTTGCATCACTTAAAGTGAGTGCTAGTTTGCTTCCAAAAAAACCGCCAGCAATAAATGCCAGGGCCACAATTAGCACATAATTTACATTTATATAGCCTTGTTTATAATATTGAATTACTGCTAAAATACCAACTGGAAGCAATAGTATGCCCAAAGAAGTTCCTTGAGCTTGTTTCTGTGAAAAGCCTACTAAAAATACCAATGCTGGAACAATAATTACTCCACCTCCTATGCCAATTAATCCACTTAAAAATCCGGCTACCAAGCCAACTAAAATGAGTAATAATATGGTTGTAAAACTCATGTTTTTATTTTAGAAATGTCGTTTTGTAAAATTCTACTGCTTCTTCAATAATTTGTAAAGCTTTTGCTTTGTCACCAAAATCTTCAACAATCACTGTTTTGTTTTCTAATTTTTTATACTCTTCAAAGAAATTTCTCAATTCATCAAAGAAATGCTTAGGAAGTTCTTCAATATTATTGTAATGGTTTACACCCGGATCATTAGCTGCAACAGCAATTATTTTATCATCTGGATCTCCTTGGTCTACCATTTGCATAACACCAATTACTTTAGCATCCATCAGTGTAAGAGGCTGAACCGGAAGAGAAGTGATAACTAATATATCTAAAGGATCTTTATCTCCACCATAAGTACGAGGAATGAATCCATAATTAATTGGATAATGAAAAGAAGAAAAAATAACACGATCTAATTTTAATAAACCAGTTGGTTTATCTATTTCATATTTACAACGAGATCCTTGAGGGATTTCAATAATAGCGTTTACAACTCTTGGGGCATGTTCTCCATAGGATACTCCATGCCAAGGATGTACAACTGTTTGTGGTTCCATAATGAAATTGATTTTATTTGATTAACCAGTAGCCGATTGCTACAGCTATAAGACCTAAAATTAGTGTTCCTCCTGCATAAATGCAAAAATGTGCGAAACGTTGTTCATTTAATAGGTGCAAATTCTCCCAAGCAAAGGCCGAAAAAGTAGTGAACCCTCCACAAATACCAGTAGCAAGTAATAACTGCCAGAATTCAGCATTATCTTGTTTTACCGACCAACCCATGATCATCCCAATGAATAAAGATCCAATAACGTTTACTAATAATGTTGAATAGGGGAAATTAGGTTGTTTAACAACTAGTGAAGCTATATATCTGAGCATTGATCCCAACATACCCCCAAATCCAACTAGTAAAATATTTTTCATGTGTTATTTACTTAAATGATTTTTTGTAATCAACCAACCATTTGTTATTTCGATGAATTATTAACAGCTTTTGTTGTGAAGTATCATAAGAGTTACTATGCGATAACTCTACAGTAGAATCCGTAGGTTCAATTACCGATTTGATATTGATCGAAGCAAGCCTTAATTGCTGCCTGCCTTCTTTATCTCTTTCTCTAAATGAAGCTTCAGTAGTTTTTAAAAATTGAACATTCACTTCGTCTTGTAGCATGTAAAAATTAGCTTTTATAAAATCGCCTTTTAAGCAGCCATCTATAAACTCACGGCCAGCGTCTAGTCCATTTTCTGCAAGGAGCATTTCATTATTACTGCTATTGCAAGAGCCTGCAATGAATACAAAAAACCATAAAACTATTTTCCGTTTTTTCATTACTGCTAAGATAAACATTTAGAATGGTAAATAATAGTGCGACAGTAATCTTCGAAAGTCAATAGTATATTCATTGTTTTCTTTGATGATTATTTCTTTACTTGATGTTGAAACAGCAGTGTTTCCAAAAAGCATCATACTTCGAAAAAAAGGATGCTGTTGTGTTTGTTTTACATTGATCAATGCTTGAATATCAAATCCCAATTTTTGAGCTTCAGTAATAAAATATGCACTTCTGTTGTATGGAAGTAATATAGCAAATTGTCCATTTGGGTTTAAATGAAATTGAATTTGCACAATCAAGTCTAAAAGCGTTAGCGCCTCGCTATGTAGTGCAAGATTTTTTAATTGGTTATCAGTTTTTAAATTTTTTTCAAAAAACGGGGGATTGCTAATAATAAAATCATAGCCATTTGTTGTTTTATACAATTGTATTGGAGTGTTATAAATTTTTAATCTATTTTTCCATGGGGATGCTACAAAATTATTACTTGCTTGCAAAGAGGCAGCTCGATCAATTTCAACAGCATCGATCTCGGCAGTAGTTTTTTGTGCAAGCATTAATGCAAGTAAGCCTGTACCAGTTCCAATATCGAGTATTTTTTTCGAACTATTTTTTTTTTGCTCAATATAATCAGCAACCCATGCTCCAAATAAACAAGAGTCGGTGCATACTTTCATGGCACATTGATCTTGATGAATTGTAAATTGTTTAAACTGGAAAAACTGATTGGACATTTACAGTTATGTTATTCAATAATTCCTTCCAATGCAAATAGAAAAGCATAATTCAATGAGATGTCTTTTAAATAATCGAATCTCCCAGAAGCTCCTCCGTGACCAAATTCCATATTGGTATGCAATAACAGAATATTGTTATCTTTTTTTAGTGTTCTTAATTTTGCAACCCATTTAGCTGGTTCAAAATATTGTACTTGGCTATCATGCAATCCAGTTGTTACGAGTATGTTTGGATATTTTTTTGGGGCTACATTTTCATATGGAGAGTAACTCTTCATATATAAATAAGCGTCTTTGTCTTTTGGATTTCCCCATTCATCAAATTCATTGGTAGTTAAAGGAATACTTTCGTCGAGCATTGTATTGATTACATCTACAAACGGAACTTGTGCAATTACGCCATTCCAAAGTTCTGGGGCCATATTAACTACAGCACCCATTAACAATCCACCGGCACTTCCACCTTGGGCATATAAATGTTCCGAAGAAGTATACTTATTGCTTACCAAAAACTTGCCACAATCAATAAAGTCGGTAAAAGTATTTTTCTTTTTCATTAATTTACCGTCTTCATACCATTGTCTTCCTAAATCTTCGCCGCCTCTAATATGTGCAATTGCAAAGGCAAAACCTCTGTTTAATAAACTAAGTCTGGTGCTGCTAAAACTCGCATCTGAACTAATACCATAAGAGCCGTATGCATACAATAATAGGGGAGCAGTTCCATTTTTATTAAATCCTTTTTTGTACACAATGGAAATAGGAATTTTTGTTCCATCTGTTGCGATTGCATTTAATCGCTCAGTAATATAGTCTTCCGAATTATAACCACCCAATACTATTTGTTGCTTCATTAATTTTTTTGCTTTGGTATTTAAGTCATAGTCGTATACCGATGAAGGTGTTGTTAAAGATGTATAGCTGTATCGAAAGTTAGTAGTATTGTACTCTGGGTTAGCATTGAAAGAAGCAGTATATGCGGCTTCTCCAAAATCGATGTAATGCTCTGTTCCTATTTTAAGATTTTGAACACGCAATTTTACCAATCCATCTTTTCTTTCATTGATCACTATAAAATTATTGAATTCCTCTACACTTTGCAATAAAACATCTTTGCGATGGGGGATCAACTCTTTCCAATTACTTACATCAGTTTTATCTAACGGGCATTCCATTAGTTTGAAGTTGAGTGCATCTAAATTGGTTTTTATCAAGAATTTATTTTCTAATGCTATTATTTCGTATAATACATTTTTAATTCTTGGTTGAAAAATTTTGAAATTAGCTGTTGGTGTATTAGCGTCAATCATTCTGTATTCGGATGACATCGTAGCTTGCGAAACAATAAAAATAAATTGGCCATTTTTTGTTTTGCCAACGCCTATATAATTACTTTTATCGGTTTCTGCATATACTATTTGATCCTGAGTTAGTTCAGTTCCAATTGTGTGTCTTTTAATTTTCTCCGACAAAAGGGAAACAGGATTATTAGATGTATAAAAAATGGTTGCATTATCATTGGCCCATGTTGGATCGCCTCCTGTACCAGCAATTGCATCTTTATATATTTCTCCTGTTAATAAATTTTTGATATGAATAGTATATTGTCGTCTCGAAACTTCATCTACTCCATAAGCAAGGAGTTGATTGTTTTCACTCAAGGCAAATCCTGAAACGCTGAAATAGGCTTTTCCATTAGCCATTTCATCAACATCTAACAATATTTCTTCTGGAGCTGTTAGGGCCCCTTTTTTTCTGCAATACTTATAATATTGTTTTCCCTCTTCTGTTCTAGAATAATAATAATATCCATTTTTAAAAACAGGCACGCTTTCATCTTTTTCTTTGATTCTTGCTTTCATCTCCGTAAATAAATTTTTTTGAAGATTTTTTGTACCACTTAGCATGGAATCGGTATAACTATTTTCTTCAGTTAAATAGTTTACAACTTTGGTACTATCAGG